>JAEWMZ010000441.1 GCA_023392995.1 Bacillota bacterium | reverse complement strand
AGAAGCAGCTTGTATATATTACCACATCAGTTTGTTTCTGTCAACCACTTTTTCAACTTTTTTCGACTGTCGTTTTTCGGTGATCAACTCGCTTTTGCGGTAGGTGTTTATCTTAACACAGTGTGATTGGCTTGTCAATAGTAAATTGTATTTATTATTCATATTTTTTATTCAAATAATTCAATTTACGTTTTTTATTCTTCTCTTGCATTGATATCATATTAAATCTTCCCATTTGGTAAGGATTTATACAATATTTTTAATTGTCTTAAAACTTTTAAAGTTTCATAACTGCAACCTCTCACTCGGTGTTGGAGTGTCAGTCTACCATAGTCTTACTAGTATGTCAACACAAAGTTGTATTTATTTTATATATATTTATCACATTTATTCAGCTTCGATATACCGGTAATATTATTAAATTTAATTTCTATTGCATTTAAGTCTCTCTTTCCTGTCGACTAACGCCTATGTTGTACATTAGAATCTCTGAATTATATTACTGCTATAAACCTATATTCATTAACACCATTCAGCTCGTATGAAGCGTCATCTTCGATCTAAAACAAGATTCATTTCTTTCATAATAATTGTAATCTCATAGCTCGATCTCAATGACGCCATTCTCGGTCACTCAATTTCGGATGTAAGATGTTCTACTTATCGTACTTACCACCCTTTTTATGTAGTACCCAAAGCAATATTGTTAATGCCAGCTCAACAATGCTTAAACCCAGGAATACTCTTTTAAGGCCGAACCTATCTCCGACTGCCCCCGCAATGGGAAACAACACGAGCATATACATAGAGAAGACCATACTATTTGCTGAAATAATTGTCGCCCTTTGCTCAGAAGGAATGATTCGATTTAGCGCTTCGGATTGGATTGGATAAAGCATTGTTACCGCAAATCCCATGATTCCAAAGCTAATAATTACGATCCATGTATTTCCGGTAATCATCCCCATTGTTCCAAGGGCTATCAGCATGATTGAAAATACCTTTGCATTATTTCCATGTTTCTCAGCTATCTTCTCACTATTAGCCGCACCGATACAATTCATGATTCCTACAAAGAACATAACCATTCCTATCTTATCTTTGCCCAAGCCTAGTTGTGAAAAATATTCCTGACCATAAAAATAGGATATTGTATAAAGCGTAAATATAATTGAATATGAAAAAAGGATCTCTATCACTTTTTTATCTCTTCTGACATACCAAAAAGCAGTTTTTAACTGGAGTGAGAAGGATACCTTCTTACCTATATTCTCTTTGATCGAATTCGGTTCTATTAAGAACAAACAAGGAATTAAGGATAAAATACTGATCAACGATGCAAACAGGTAGCAATAAACAAATGACTGCTCAGCTAAAATCCCTCCCAGTAATAAGGCTGTACTTTGGGATATATTTAAAATCATTTCCAATCGTCCACTTACTTTTAAGTATTTTTCTTTTATACCTGCTTCCTTGAGACTGTCATAGATCAGAGCTTCTTCTGATCCGGATAAAAAATTATACCCCCATGCCGAAAGTGCGAAGCTTAATGCCAAAAACCAAAGATTATTTGTAAATAGCATTAAGACATTTGCTACAGTACAGCAAATACGGCTAAGGATCATTGCTCTTTTTCGCCCTAGTAAATCAGCAATGACACCACTGGGTATTTCACTTAGAAAACTTACAAGGTGGAAAATCCCCTCTAAAAGTCCAATCTTCCATAAAGGCAATCCCTTCGATACCAGGTAAAGCACCCAAATGGACGCAGATAAATCGAAATTACAGATAAAACGAAATACATAGCCAATCAATATATTCTTTTCCATACTCTTCTTCATAATAACAACTCCTCTATTTTGATAATGTCTTTGAAACTATCCTTCTTTGATTTCGGACATCAAAAAAAGACATGCTGAAACATGTCTTTACGGAGTTACTGCATCAATAGATAAAATCGAGTGTCTTTACCTAAAAAAGAGCGCAGTAATCCCGTCAAAATGTAAAGTACTCGTTTTTGACAGACAGCTACTGCTGCAGATAGGTACATAACCTAAGCCACTCATGATTTTTCTCCTTTACTATTCTATATAAATATAAATCAGGTAATGTGAAACTCATTAACTGAAGCTATTGTATTCTAACACATCCCAATAGGCTAATCAATCCATTTATTTATACTTCTATAATTTGACATCTGCACTTTACCTACACATAGTGCACTCTGATGTTTCCTAAAATCTTTCACTACTATAATAATATGATCTCATTCCGTTAAATAAGGCACCGTTGCACCAATCGCTGTACCAAATACAGCATAGGGGGGAACAATAAAGTTAATCGAATATAACTTGCTTACCTCTTCAAAGACACTTTCCGTCTGTGGCAGCGCAGTTAATGCACCTGTTAAAACAACATCACGAATCGGGCTATCCAGGCAAGCAAATACCGCCAGCATTCCAATCGTTTGAAAAACCATGTTAATCACTCCAAATGCCAGATCCTCCTTTGTAGCTTCACTCTTAATATGTCCGAAGTTAGATGCTGTAGTAGCCGGAGGCAGTTTCGGTATTATTTCTTTACTTATATCCTGAATGGTTAAGTCAACTTTTGTTAAGTCTCCTTTTTCTGCAATTGCTGCGATTGTAGCAATATCATTTTCATTTATTAACTTTGAGGAAAGTCCAAGTAAAGAGCCTCCACCGATACCACTTCCTCCAATGTGTGTTACCTGGTCGTTTATTACCCGTACATACGCTGAGCCCGTACCCATGCTGACTACCAAGGCCTGATCTAGCTTTGATAGCATTGAACCGCCCAACCCGATTGCTTTAAATTCATCTACCTTAAAGGTTGGTATTCCGTAAATATCCTCTTTTATAAATGAAGCACCAACACCTGTAAGCGCTATTTTTGTAACATCACTTAAGGACAGCTTGTATTTATTCGTAAAATGACCGATCGCTCCATAAAGTGAGGTCAGTTGATCCGTGGCTTTTACTTGCAGACATCCTATCATTTCATTTCTATTACGAAAAGCCACAATCTTTGTTGTGGAGCCTCCAACGTCTATTCCTAATATTATTCCCATGAAAATTTCTCCTTTTCTTCTCAAATTATTTTTAGGTATTTGCCAAACTCATTCACTGAAGCTATTGTATACACAGCAGACATTGTTTTGAAGCGAAAGCTAAACCCGAAAGAAACGTCCTCGCGAAGATATGGTGTTTGATGTGCGCATAATTACAAAAATTACGTCGCTTTTAAATTGTCTATAAATTATTTATCCAATGATATTTTCAAATGAAGAACCTAAAATGTTATGCAGTTAAATTGCGGGAAATAGTACCCGGATAACCAGCATCCCTTCTTTTATCTGGGCGCTGACCCGTCCGTTCATCTGTTCCACTAATCCCTTGACAATAGCCAGACCCAGCCCAGTTGTTTGCTCTCTTGCATGGTCTGCTGTATAAAATCTGTCAAATAATTGTTCTACCTTAAGATTTGGATTCGGTGTTATTCTATTTGCAACGGAAATACCAGCCATAGGCTCCTTTTCCGTTTTTTCTGAGGTTATAATACTAACATAAATATATCCTTCACCATGCTGCACACAATTCTTTATAAGATTTTGCAGGATTCTGCCTAGCATTTCCTTATCCACCGTGCTATGTATCTGCCGTGAATCATCGTAGATCACTTCTCTTCCCCGCTCTTCGAGCATTGGGATTAAGCTAATAAGATACTCTGCCACCTGATTTGTAAGATTAACCCTCTCAAGATTGCAATTTGGTATATGATTTACCATATAGGCATACTCGAAGAAATGTTCAATCAGCTCACCCAATTTATCCGTATGCTTTACCGCTATGTCTAATTTGCTTTTCTGGCTCTCTGTCAGCAGCTCCCTTTGCAGCATCTGCTGATACCCTTTAATTGCAGTTAATGGCGTCCGAAGATCATGGGATATATTCGCGATCAGCTCTTTGAACTGCTTCTCTTTTTGAATGGAATTCAGGCGGAGGTTCTCCTCCGCCTTTAAACAATCATTTATACTGCATACCAGTTTATTCATATTACGATTAATTAAGTCCACGCTGACAATTTGAGAGGTTTCTTCCTTCACACGGCGGTCTAATATCTCATGGATACGAACCAGCTGTCTGTTTAAGCTATAAATATAGATCAGTAACCCTATTATAATCACTATTAGTAAAAAGTAAATCACAAATCCATCAGCCCTTCTTTCTACCTATTACTTAATCTCCGCCTTGCGGAATATCCTACCCGTAATTGCTAGCATTATACCAATAAAAAGGATACTGCTTACAGCACTTTGTAACATTATCTCTGAGGAACAATCCAAGGTTAATTTATAAGTCATACGGTAAGGAAGATACTCAACGAAATTATTGATGCCCTCCATATCGCGTGTAAGCTCACTGATAATGTCAAAGGCAATGGTTGTAACAAAGCCTGCCAGTATAACAGCAATCGTTTTTCTTGTTTTAAAAGCCACCGGTATACAGATACTTAATTTTGCAATATAGGAAAATGTAATTAAAATACTTAGGATTATAGATTTTAGAAGGCTTTCATCATTTAGCCCAACATTTTTAATATTGGATAAAATATTAAAAAAAGCTGACGGTACTCCAAGGTATATTCCAAAACCAATTTGAGCCAAAACACCAGTTATTGTTATTATTACATAAGGCAGGGTTAGTAATATTATGATCAAAGAAACCG
>JAEWMZ010000193.1 GCA_023392995.1 Bacillota bacterium | reverse complement strand
TGGGTTTTCACCTGCGCCCATGTTACCTCTTTTCAAAAAAGAAAATATGATTCAAGAACAACGATTTCACAGGAGAAGTGCCAGATTAGCCCAAGAGGAGTGGAAGGCACTTCGGCTAATTGCAGGAGAAATCGAAGTGACGCCCTCTGTACTTTTGATCAGCGCATATGCGGAGGTTCTTCGTTTATGGAGTACGAATTCTGATTTCACGATTAATCTAACACAATTTGACCGGAAGCCGCTGCATCCTGAGGTCAATCAGCTGGTGGGGGATTTTACTACCTTAACACTGCTTGAGGTGCGTGCAGGTAAGGCGGCAAGCTTTGCTGAAAGGGCAAAGGCAGTTCAGAAGCAGTTGACCCGGGATTTGGAGCATTCCTACTTTAGTGCGATTGAATTGGAGCGTGAATTGAAGAAGCAGGCAGGAAGTGGACAGGATTCCATCATGCCCATCGTCTTTACCAGCGGACTGGGCGTGGAGCAGTGGAAGGAAGGCCAGTGGCTTGGTAAATTAACCTATAATATCTCCCAGACACCCCAGGTATGGCTGGATCATCAGGTGGTGGAGATGGATGGGGAGCTATGCCTTTTTTGGGATTCCGTCGATGAGCTGTTTTATCCCGGAATGCTGGATGAGATGTTTTTCGCATACACTGATTTGCTGCAGAGATTGGCGAAGGAACCTGCATTGTTTGAAGAAAAGCAGGGAAGTCTTGTGAGAGCAGAATTATCAGAGCTTCGCCAACAGGGGAATGAGACGACAGTAGAACAGGAACAGGAAACTCTGGACCGCTTGTTTTTAAAGGCAGCGGATGTATTTGCCGAGAAGGAAGCGCTTGTTACTCCTTTTAGGCGGATGAGCTATCGGGAGGTGAAGGAAGAGGCAGCCTATCTATCCCTCCAGCTTGGAAATGAAAAGCTGCAAAAGGAGGAAACTGTTGCTATCTTGATGGAAAAAGGTTGGGAACAGGTGATTGCCGCCTACGGAATTCTTTTTGCCGGCGGAGCATATCTGCCAATTGATCCTAGTAATCCGAAGGAGCGTATCCGAACGATTCTGATGGATAGCAATACAAGAATTATTTTAACTCAGCAGCAGCTTCTGAAGGAGAAAGAATGGCTGGAGGAATGGAAGTGCATTACAGTCACTGGAGAAAAGACGAGTTCCCCGGTAATGAGAGTGAGAAATGAACCGGAGAATCTGGCATATGTGATCTATACCTCGGGAACAACAGGGTTGCCGAAAGGGGTCATGATATCCCACGCAGGGGCAGTCAATACAATTCTGGAGGTGAATAAAAGATACCGTATAACAGAGGAAGACACGGCACTTGCACTATCGAACCTTAATTTTGATTTATCGGTTTATGATATATTCGGCCTTTTGGGAGCAGGAGGGAAGCTGGTTATTCCGGATTCCAAGAAAGGAAAGGACCCGTCCCATTGGTCGGAATTAATGAGCCAGGAGAAAGTCACGGTATGGAACAGCGTACCTGCTTTCATGGAAATGCTCCTTGAGCAGGAGGAGCATCAAAAACAACGGGACAGTAATCAGCTTAGACTGGTGCTTATGAGCGGTGACTGGATTCCGGTATCCCTTCCCGGGAGAATACGCAACCTCTTTGCTCCCATTGAGATCATTTCCCTGGGAGGTGCCACAGAAGCGAGTATATGGTCCAATGATTTTGTAATCCCGGAGGAGATCCCGGAGGATTGGAGGAGCATCCCCTATGGAAAGCCACTACGGAATCAAAGGTATTATATTTTGAATTCTCAAATGCAAAATTGCCCTGATTGGGTGCCGGGAATGCTTTATATTGCGGGTGCCGGAGTTGCGAAGGGATATTTCAATGACCGGGAGAAAACAGAAGAAAAATTCATAAAACATTCTGAAACCGGAGAAAGACTCTATTGCACGGGTGATTTGGGACGATACTGGAAGGACGGTAATATTGAATTTCTCGGAAGAATGGATAACCAGGTGAAACTAAATGGACACCGCGTTGAATTAGGTGAAATCAAGAGCGCAATCAATAAGGCTGCAGGGGTAAAGGATTCTGAGGTTTTAAAGGTTGGAGACGATAAGCTAGTAGCTTTTCTCCTCCCCGAGACCCAGGAAATTGAAGTGTTAAAGGAGAATAAGGAGAATAGCTCAGACCTGGCGCAATATATGGAAGAGCTTGGGAATGCTTTGGGGAATATCCCTATGGATGGCTTCCGGGAGTATGAGGAATATCTGAATAAAATCTGCATCTCTTTCATGGTACAGACTTTAACGAGGCTCGGAATTACTCAGAAGCATACTCATATCACTAATAAGGAATTGAATGAGATTCTATCGGTCAGAACAGAATTTGAGAATTTAATGAGTGCATGGTTAGGAGCATTGGTTATCCATGGAGGAGTAAAAAAGCAGGGTGATTATTATGATTTCTCTGCAATGGACAGCGTGCTGCTTAGGAGTGATGCACTGAATTGTACTAAGGGAGAGTTGCTCAAGAAGCTCTCTTTGGATCTTGAGAAAAACATCGAGGTATGTGTCAGAATCATGAAAAATAAGGGGGAAGATCTTCAAGCCCTCCAGGACCAGGAATTCCTTCTGCTTCCGGATGTAGTGGAAACCTATAACTTGATTCAGGAGGAGGTGACTAAAGCGTTTTTACAGCTGCAAAACAAGCTTGTGAAAGAAAATCCTCGAGAAATAACCGTCGTGGAAATCGGCAATCGAATGAATAAAAACACCCGGAAGCTACTAGGCGCTATGGATGGAAGGGGAAGGTACATATACGTTGATGTATGGGAGGAAAAGCTGCAGGCAATGAGGCAGGAATTCTCCAAGGCTACAAACTTTGAAACCTATGAATATGATATTCGCCAGAAGACCTTATATCAAGGCAAACTATATCAAAAAGCAGATATATTAATCGCAGATAATGTACTGCATAGAGCCCCTCATCTAAATAAAGTGTTAGTGAATTTGAGAAGGATGCTAAAACCCGAGGGAATATTACTGTTAAGAGAGTACACGGAAAACAGTCTCCTTCTTCTGTGTACCGTTGCATTCCTGGAGGAAGGCTATGCGCAGCTTGAGGATGAACGTAAAATGGCAGGTTTGCCATTAATTGATGCCAAGAGGTGGAGAGAGAAGTGTTTCGAAGCAGGCTTTATCAATAATCTTTCCGTTTCCACACGGACAGAAGAGTATCGGGGAGCAGGTGACTGTCTTGCTTTGGCATTCAACTCAGTAAAAAGCAAAGCAATTTACACGGAGGGCATTCTATTGCAGCTTCAAGAGTCATTGCCAAAGTATATGATACCCAATAAGCTCTACGAGCTGGAGGACTTTCCCCTGAATCACAACGGAAAGGTGGATCACACAAAATTGCGCTCCATGGTTGAGACAGAGGACACTGCCGAGGCTTCAAGTGCCGAGCAGGAGTCGATGACGGAAATGGAGACTGAGGTACTTGAGATCTGGAACAAGGTACTGGGGTGTTCCCTGAAATCAAAAAGAACCAACTTTTTTATGAGCGGGGGCGATTCCTTAAAAGCCATTAAGTTTATTAATTACTTGAAAGAGAAACATAAGGTGGATTTTAAGTTGAGTGTTATGTTTGAGAATCCAGATGTTGCAACGATTGCAGCCCAACTAGAACACCTTCTCATAAAGCAAGAGATAGGGGGGGAAGGAGTTATATAAATTATGAAGAAAGCAATTGTATGTGGCACCAGATTTGGACAATTTTATTTGGAAGCACTTCGCTTATTACCTGATGTTGAGGTGGTCGGAATCCTGGCAAAAGGAAGCGATAAAAGCATAAAATGCGCCGAGTATTATGGCATAGAATTGTATACAGATATTGAGGATTTGCCGGGGAATATCGATTTTGCTTGTGTAGCCATAAAGTCCGGGGTGATGGGAGGCGAAGGTGATGCAGTAGCACAAAAACTTATGCAGAGAGGTATTCCTGTCATATTTGAACAACCGCTGCAAATTAAGGAGGCAGCTGATTGCTTCTTGATAAGTGAGAAGAGGGAGGTTAAGTTCATGATCGGAAATCTTTACATGAACTTGCCGGCGGTTAAAAATTTTATCGAAAATGTTAAAAGACTTTCCAGAACAGCGCAGCCCTTATACATCAATATTGATTTTGCAACACAGGTTTCCTATCCCCTGATTCAGATCCTGGATTGTATTCTTCCATCTGCGCGAAGCAGTGGTTTGAGGGGAAAGATCCTTGAAGTACAGCCCTTCCAGTCAGCAGTTGTGGTTACGGATGGCATTGAGATCAATTATAGAGCTCATAACGAAATCGATCAAAGGGATTTAGACGGTTACTTGCATCTGTTTTTCCAAATATGCGTGGGATATCCAGGAGGGCGTATCACTTTATCAGATCCACATGGACCTGTTCTTTGGCAACCCAGAGTACATTTTCCCGAGGAGGACTTGATCCCGGTCATGCTGTCGGAGTGTGATTCCCTTAGCATGAAGGAGCCAAATACCTATGTAATTTACAGCAATAATACCACTCTGGAAGAAATCTTCACGAAGCAATGGCCGCAAGCAATCGGTGAGGATATTGAGAAGTTGATCGGAATGATTTCTGCTGAAGATTTGAAGGGGGTAAAGCCCAGGATTCAAAAGCAGTTATTCCTATGCAGACAATGGCAGCAGCTGACGCAATCCTTCGGTTATCCCTATATTGTAGAAAAAAGTGAATACGGCTATATTCCAAATGAAATATTTGAAGTTCATTCAAACGCTCAGCGTCGGGAGGGAGGGGTTAAAGTCGGGATAGACAGCTTGAACCAGGCCTGCTACTTAACCATGCTGTACTATATGCAGAAAAACATCCCTGAAATCAGGCAAGCCGAGGCGTATTCAACCGAGGAGATCATTGCCGGTATGGACATTGATTGCGGCTTTGGGCATATGATAGAGCGTTGGTTTCGGATACTGTCAGCTGAAAATTTTATCCTTCTGGAAGATAATACCTGTTACTTTGAGATTGATAAAGTAACAGAGCAGGAGATGATGCTGGCCTGGGATAGAGCAAAGCTACTCTGGACTCAGGAGTTGGGAACAACAGCTGTATTTCATTATTTTAGAGAAAATGCATTTAAGCTAGAAGCTATTATGAAGGGAGATCTTAATCCGGCGTGGCTTCTATTTCCGGAGGGAAAATTTGATTTAGCAACCGAATTGTACTCACAGACAGCGATTGCGAAAGCTTTGAACCGGATTGTTGCCGATGATATTGCAGCAATCGCCGGAAGAAAAGCACTTAACCTATTGGAAGTCGGCGGCGGAACAGGGGCAACAACGGTGGGAATCTGCCGGGAATTATCTAAATGTGGAGGCTGCAAGGAATATCTGTTTACTGATGTATCCGACTTTTTTCTAAGGAATGCCAGGAAGAAATTGATAGAGTATCCCTGGATGAAGTTTAAGAAGCTTGATATTGACAGTACGCAGGAGATAGGGCGGTTGGCGGGGCAGGAATATGACGTAATTGTTGCTGTGGGAGTCATTAATAATGCTGAGAATGTATTGAAAACCATGAGTAGCTTAAATCAACTTTTATTACAGAATGGAGTAATGTTCTTGATCGAAGCTATCGGTGAATCAGCTCCGATGCTTATTTCGCAGGCATTTATGATGAAAGAAACCATAGACAACAGGTCTAATGAGAATTTGACTTTTCTGACACTCCTGCAATGGTATGACATTTTCGAGCATGCCGGATTTTCGTTGGAAAAGAAAGTTCCCGACAAAAGTTCAGAGCTGGCGATGTATAATCAAAGGCTGTTCGTTCTGCGAAAAAGCTGAGGCTTGTATAGAAAAGAGGTGGAAAATGTATCAATTAAGTCATATACAAATCAAAGTTGAAAAAATCCAGCAGGGGGTAGCTGATTTTGAAGCAATGGGCTTTGCGGTAGAGCGGGGAGGAAGAAAATCAAGAAATGCGTTTATATGGTTTGAACAGGGGCCATTTATTGAGCTGCTGGAGATGCACCGTAAGGATATAGTTTTTGCCCCTATCTTTGGGTTAGCCTATGGTGGTGCAATGTACGGCCGGTGGCAGAAATGGTGTACCAAAGGGGAAGGAATGATAGATTTTGCCCTGGAGCCGTCCGATCCTTATCGAATTCATATCAATCATTTTGAGGAAGTAAGAGAGGAAGCTCACAAGATGGAGCTAAAGCCAAGCAAAGTGATTACCTGGAGCAGAAAAAACATCAAGGGAAATAAGGTACGCTTCAGCTATCTCCCGGTATTGCCCCAATCCTTGCCGTTTCTGGTTTCGGCATATGATGTTCCGCAAAGACCCAAACGCGTTGTCCATGGAAATGCTGCAACAAGGATCATCTATATCAATGTTTCCTGTAAGGAACAGGAGCTGAAAGCGTTTGAAAAGCTTGCAAAGCATGATCCCTCCATCCGTCTGAGAGCAGGGGAGGGGTTTAAAATCAATTCAATCGGTATAACAGGTATCAAGCAAGAGCTGCCGAAGTGTTTATTACATAATGCCGTAATAGAACGAGTATAAAGAGAACTAGCCAATTGCGAAATAATATAGTTTTTGTAATTGTATGCATAACATACACTATTTCTTCGCTTCAACACTTCCTTCGGGCTTAGCTTCCGCTTCGGAACAGTATATGTTGTGCATACAATAGCTTAAGTTTCTGAGTTTCGCAATTACCTAATAAATAGAACGAACGTAAGGAGAACGAATGGACATTAGACAAAAAGTGATTGAGTTACATCAGAATGGTATCCTGCTCTGGGTATCCGAGGGGAAGTTACATTATAAGTGCCATCGTAAGCTAAAGGAGGAGGAACTATCCCTGCTGAAAGAACAAAAGCAGGAGATGATTGAAGTACTGCAAAGCGCTAGCCCCCAGTTAATTCATCAAAGCAGTTGGGAAAATGAGCATGCACCCTACCCTTTGACGGACATCCAGTCGGCGTATCTGCTGGGGAGAGGTGAGCACTTTGAATATGGAGGTGTTTCCAGCCATGTATATTTTGAGGTGCTGTTTCCACGGCTGGATCAGAACAAAACCGAAGAGGCCTGGAATTATCTGATTAAGCGTCATGACAATCTTCGCTTGGTCATCACAGAAGACCGGCAGCAAAGGGTATTGAAGAATGTTCCGCCTTTGACTATTTCTTTTAATCACGGTGATCAGGAGGAGCTGGAAAGCATCAGAAAAACTTTATCTGATCAATATTATGATGTTGCGAGATGGCCTCTGTTTGATGTTGCGGTAAGTCAACAGGGGGATAAAAGTTTGATGCATTTATCCTTTGATTTTCTCATATTGGATTGGACCAGTATTTGGATGGCGCTTAAGGAGTTCGAACAGATTTACTTTGGCTCAACGGGAGATCTGGAAGAAATCGAAGATTCATTTAAGCACTATTTTCAGGAGGCACTGCAGCAAAGAATGTCATCTCAATATCTCGTAGATGAAGACTACTGGAAAGAACGGATCCAGAGCTTCTATGAACCGCCTGTCCTGCCGAGGGCAGCCGGGACGGCGGGAAGCGGCTTTGATAGGCTAAGCAGCAGGCTCGACGAGATGAAATGGAATGCGATCAAGAAACTGGCGGCACAGGAAGGCCTGACGCCTACGGCAGTATTAGTAACAGCCTTTTCCTTATGCCTCGAAGGGTGGTGTGAGAAACCGGAGTTCAGCCTTAATCTAACAACGATGAACCGAAAAGGAAGCAATGCAAAAATCGCGAAACTATTAGGCGATTTCACCTCGGTTAATTTATTGAATATTCATGTCAATAGAAAAGCTGCTTTTACTGAAAATGCGAAATCGGTTCAAACGGAACTTGCTCAGAATATGGAGCATGATTTATTTACCGGAATCGAGGTACTGAGGGAGTTGCGCAGAAGACATGAGAATAAATCGTATTTTATGCCAATCGTATTTACAAGCGCTGTAGGTACGATTGGGAATCAGTACGATTATCTGGAAATGGGAGCCTATGGAATCAGTCAAACACCGCAGGTATTCCTTGACTGTCAGGTCATGGAGGTAAACAGGGAACTTCAAATCAATTGGGATATTCGCAACGGTGTATTTCCTGAGCAGCTGATGGAGCATGCCCTGGAAAAGTATCAGGAAGTGCTTCATCAATTGGCAGAAGCACAGGACTGGTCTCAGATCGATAACCTGCAAATGCTGGTAAAGCAAGAGCTGCACGAACGGATACAGGCGAATGACACGGCTGTTGAAACTGTTTTATCGCCGATACATATGGATATTCTAAAGCAAATAGATAACAAGGCGAGGGATATTGCTGTTGTCAAAGGAGACAAAGTTACCACCTATGGAGAATTAGGGGATCGAGTGTCAGGAATTTCCTTAGAACTTGGGAAATTAGGCCTAAAGGATAATGAACTGGTCGGAATCTTCATGCACCACTCCGCTGTTGAGGTAGCAGCTGTATTAAGTGTTCTAAGCCTTGGAGGAGCATATGTTCCGTTGGATTTACAGCAGCCGGTGGAGCGGACCAATGATATCCTCGCTCAGACGAATTTGCGCTATGTGTTAATGGACAGTGCTTCCTGCCCCATCCGAAACCAAAGAATCACGGTGATTGATTGCAGTGAGCTGAGTTCTCCTTTGGCGATTAACCCGGTTTCGGTGTCTTGCAAGGAGAATGCATACGTGATTTTTACCTCAGGAACAACAGGCACGCCCAAAGGAGTAGTGATCAGTCATCTTGCAGCGGCAAATACGATCAACGGAGTATACGAAAAGCTGTCTATGCCCGCCAGACCGGTAGTACTTGGTCTGTCGAAGCTGAATTTTGATCTTTCGGTGTTTGATATCTTTGGAATTCTATCAAAAGGCGGAACGGTTGTGTACCCTGAGGATGAAAACAGATTAAACCCCGAGCACTGGCTTTCGTTAATTCGTAAATATGATATAAACCTGTGGAACAGTGTACCGGCATTCATGCAGCTGCTGGTAGCCTGTGAGGGAGTAAGCTCCGGTGGGCTGCCTTTACAAGTAGTTATGTTATCCGGCGACTGGATTCCTGTTTCTCTTCCGGAAGAGGTGAAGAAAATCACGGAGGCTGCACAAGTCGTAAGTCTGGGAGGAGCAACAGAGGCAGCAATATGGTCGATTTACCATATTTGCAGAGCTGAGGATAAGGAGGGGAAAAGTATTCCCTACGGAATCCCGTTAACGAACCAGAGCTTTCATGTGCTGGATCCAGAGTTGCGCGACAGACCTATGTGGGTTCCGGGTGAATTATACATTGGGGGCATCGGTTTGGCAAAAGAGTACCTTGGTGATGAGGTAAAAACCAGGGAAAGCTTTCTTTCGCATCCCATAACCGGGGAAAGAATCTATCGAACAGGAGACTTCGGCAGATATTTACCGGGAGGTGAAATAGAATTTCTGGGAAGAAGAGATAATCAAATAAAAATGAATGGCTTCCGGATAGAGCTGGGAGAAATCGAGTCGGGTTTATTAAGAGATCCTAAAATAAA
The DNA here is from genome assembly GCA_023392995.1 of Bacillota bacterium. Taxonomy (GTDB): domain Bacteria; phylum Bacillota; class Clostridia; order Lachnospirales; family Lachnospiraceae; genus Mobilitalea. The sequence goes on along the minus strand of JAEWMZ010000193.1, from coordinate 9,672 downwards.
GGAAGCCTGCGTGGTATTAAATGCAGAGGGTGATGATAAGCAGCTGGTGGGCTTTGTATGCCCGCAAGAACGGCAATCGGAGGCTCAGGCGATTGAGGCGGCAGAGACACTTCTGGAGAAGCTGAAGATTTATAGCCAGAATTATCAAAGTAATATCCAGCAAAGTAAAAGTGAACTTCAAAGGATAACCGAGATACGGGATACCTTATCGATCAATGCCTTGTGGAAAGCCTTACAGCATTATGGATTTTTTGTCGAGGACAAAGAATATAAGGTTGATGATATTCTGACCGAAGATAAGGGGGCTGCGGATAAAAACTGGATCTTGCATTACTATATTCAATATCTATACCGCTGGGGTTATCTTAGGAAAACAGGAGATAATGAATACCGCTTCCATACCGCAGCCGAAGCTTGGAATGACAGCAAGAAGCTTTGGGATGACTTAAAAGGCGAATGGAGCAGGCAGATTGGCGATCAGGAATTTATAAATTACCTGGAAGAGAGCATAAGCCAACTGGTAAAGTGCTTTGAGGGCTCTGTCAACCCGGTGCATCTTCTATATCCGGAGGGAAGCACTAAGATCGTGGAAGCAATTTATGAGAATAATTTGTTCTCTCGCTATTTTAATAGCTGTATTGCTGAGCTTATTACCAATATCGGACAACAGTACAAGCTCGGACAGCAGAACAAGGTCGAACTACAGAACAAGACCGGACTACAGAATAAGCTCGAACTACAGAAGAAAACGCGCAGACTGCGAATTCTGGAGGTGGGGGCAGGCACTGGTATAACCAGCAAACATGTTTTGAGACACTTGGCAGAGGCAGGGGTGGAATATGAATACTATTTCACGGACAATACCAACTCCTTTATCGCCAGAGCAAAAACCAATCTTTCTGCTTATCCTAATGTCCATTATGGAATTTATGATATGAATTACGGCTATGAGGAACAGGGCTTCCTTTCAAATGAATTTGATATCATTCTTGCAGTAGGGGTATTTGAAAATGCAAAGGAAATTTCTGCTACAATCGCTTGGGTCAAAGAAATGTTAAGTATAAATGGATGGCTTATCTTCACAGAACCGATTGTAGAAGAGCCATGGATTCTTGCATCCCAGATCTTTATGATGGAGAAACCAGAGGATGGGCTAAGGAAAGAGGAAGCCTATCTTAACTTGGAGGAATGGCTTGATCTATTGCAAAAGGATGGTGAGAAGGGACGGGTTTTCGTTCTTCCGGAGGAAAACGATAAATTGGTGGTAAGTAATATGAGATTGTTTGCCCGGCAGTTCAATGTCAGCTATGAGATGCTGGAGGAAGCGGAGCTTTTAGAAGGTTTAAAAAACCATGTACCTGATTATATGGTACCCCGTCAGGTTCGTGTATTGAAACATCTGCCTTTAAATAATAATGGAAAAATCGACAGGGACAAATTAATTCAGTATAGTAAGCTGATATCAGCTCGGGGGGCAATGGTCAAAGAAAGTGACGAGCATGGAAATGAGACGGGAGAACAGGATCAATTAACAAGAGATCTGTGTGAAATTGTTGCACCAATCCTGGGTCTTAAGAATTTGGACTCCAGGCGCAGTCTTTATGAATATGGAGCCGATTCCCTATTAATGGCTCAGGCATCAGGCAAGGTAAAGGACTACTTGAAAAAGAGCAGGAATATGGAAAGTATTTCCTTTGATATGATATTGCGGCAGTTACTGAACTCGCCTAATATAAATGCCCTTACTGTCTTCCTTCAGCATCAGTTCGCAAGAACAGACCATAAGGCAAGAACTGCCAATGAGACGAGAACTGCCCATGAGACGAGAACCGCCTATGAGACGAGAACTGCCCATGAGGCGAGAACCGCCCATAAGGCAACAACCGCCCATTGGGAAATAACTGACATACCCCCCGACGATCCCATAGGAAAGCTTACATTCTATGGGGGTGGAGAAGGACCTCTGAGAGTGATCTTCCATGCCGGCTTTGGAACCATGAATTCCATGCGATATGTAATTGAAGCTTTGGTAAAGCAGGGAAAGGGTACTGTTGTAGGAATTACAATCAATAACAACGACAGGTATTGTAAGCTTCCGGCAGAAGAACTGGTTGCTGTCATCAGTGAAGAATATGCAAGGCTAATCCTTGATTGTAAACCAACACAGCTTCAGCTGATTGGCTATTGTCTGGGAGGACTGATAGCAGTTGAGTCCGCGCATCATTTTCTGGAGGCCGGTATTGACATTATTGATATTTCATTGATAGACAGCTATCCTTCCCCTTTTCAGATCAATGATCCACTAATCTCTGAAGCGATATTCCTGCCCAACTACTTTACCACCTATGGGACAATATTTCCTCAGATTACGGATGAATTCCTAATGAAAAAAATCGAAGAGGCCTTCGAACATTGTGATGGCATCGTGGGTGAAAATCATTTATTGAAGCAAGTGAAGGGTGAAACAGAGTCTGAAACTGCATTAAAGGAGCTGCTGGAAGAACTGTCGAAATTGTCGGAAGAAGAACGCTTTGAAATCTATGCCAACAGTATTACCACGGAGAATAACCAGGCAGCCGGTAAGGAGCTGCTGCTGGCGACCTATCGCACAAACCAAGCCAGCTGGAAGGGAGCCAACATGATACCATATCCGTATTTCGGAACAGTGCGCTTCCTCCTGGCAGAGGAAAAAATAAAGTTCTTGTTTGCTGATGTGGAGGAGACGCTAAACTTTTGGAAAACAGTATGCTTTGGAGAGTTTCATGTGATTCCTACGAAAGGAAATCATGTTACCTGCGCTGAAGACAAAAACAATGCCAAAGGGCTTGCCGAGATTTTGGGCAAACCATGATAGAGGAGTATACGATGGAAAAGTATTTCGGAGTTTTAGGAGCAACGGGTATGGTTGGAAGAGCTGTTTTAGCTACGTTACAGGCGCTTGAAAAAAATAAAATTCTGGTTGGAACCAGAAACCCGGAAAAAATATCGGAAGATAGCGGGTTAACTGTAATTCATGTGGATATAAATCAGTCAGCAGAGCTGGATGAGTTTTGTGCCCAATGCCGTACTGTAATTAATTGTATCGGCCCCTCCACAGAGGTTCAGGATAAAATCGCAAAAGCGTGCCTGAGGGCTAACGCCAACTATGTTGATGTTTCAGGGGATGATCAGCTTTCCAGGCTGCTGGCAGGGTATCATGAGGAGTTTAGAAGCAGGGAGCTATGCTGCATTCATTCATCGGGGGTGAATCCGGGCTTAACAGAATTCGTAACGGGTTACCTGGCAAGGGAATATCATCCCACCTCGATTGAAATTTACTTTTCAGGAAGAGGGAGAATATCACATAATGCTTCCATTGATATGATAATGAGTTGTAAATCCGAAGCAACGGAGGGGATGTCCTACCTCAAAGACGGTGTTACAAAAGAGTTGTTGGAATTCAAATTTGAAAGGCAGCTTCCAAGTCCTTCGGGAGATGTAATGTGCTTTCCGGTGATTAATGAAAGCTTTAAGCGGTGTATACAGGAATTAAAGATACCCTGTGCATATTTCTATAATACATTCGCATCGCAACAGGTGATGCTGTGCATGGCAGAAGCTAAAATAAAACCTACCGATACACAAGGAGAGCTATTTCAGTTGGCAGAGGATTTGAAGGGAGCCTTTGAAGCTGATGCAAAAAAGCTGGATCAGGAGTTTACGGCGATTCATGTTCATCTTCACCAGAAGGAGCAGCAGATAAATAAGAGCTTCCTTTACAACGGAAATTGGAATGAGCTAACAGGGATTGTGGGTGCAGTTACAGGAATAGGAGTAGATTTGGGAATGGTGACGAGAACGGGAGTGGGAGAAATATGGAACTCACTGAACTATGAGTGGTTTCTGGAGAAGCTACTGAGGAAGAAAGGAATTTTGTTCCAGCCATAACTTAGATATGCGTTGCACAAGAGAAAGGATAAGCACATGAAAAAAATAGGTTTGATTGGCGGTATGAGTTGGGAAAGTACCTTACCCTATTACAAAATCATAAATGAAGTGGTTAATGAAAAGTTGGGAGGCTTATATTCGGCAGATTGTATCCTGCATAGCATTAATTTTCATAAGATTGAATCGACTATTTCAAAGGGTGATTGGGATATGTCGAATGAGCTACTTACCCAGGCGGCAACGGATCTCGAGATAGCCGGAGTGGATTTTGTGGCAATCTGTTCAAATACAATGCACAAGTGTATTCCTGCAATTCGCCAAAAAACAAATATTGATATTTTACATATTGTCGATGCGACAGCTGATGAAATTAAAAACAAAGGTATGAAATCTGCTCTGCTGTTGGGCACAAGATTTACGATGGAAGAAACATTTAATGTACAGCGGTTCGAAGAAAACGGTATCAAAATAAAGATACCCAATCTGAAGGAAAGAAAAATAGTTCATGAGATTATTTTCCGTGAATTGTGTAAAGGAATTGTGACACAGGAATCCTGGAAGAAATATTCTGACATTATCTATAAGTATTGCCCTGATCAAGCAGATGGTGTCATTTTAGGGTGTACGGAAATCGGATTATTAATTAAGCAGGAGGCTATGGAAGTGCCGGTCTTTGATACAACGCTAATACATGCCAATCGAATAGCACTTTATTCCATTTAAAATAGTTGATTGAAATAAAATCCAAACCATTGGGAGCAATTCTGAACCATTCGGAGTTGCAAGGGATAGTAAAATATGGTAGAGTGACAGTGAAAAGTTAGACATAACTAACCATGGAGGTAGTAAGGTGAAGAAAAGTAATAATAAGTTAGAGGCGAAGGATTTAATTAATGTAGGTGTTTTCAGTGCAATTTATTTCGTTATCTTTTTCGCGGGGATGATGCTGGGATATATTCCGATTTTCATTCCTCTACTGGGGTTGTTTTGCCCAATTCTATGCGGAATTCCCTTTATGTTGTATCTAACCAAAGTTAAGAAGTTTGGTATGATAACTTTGACAGGAATTATTCTTGGACTCTTGAACCTGCTGGTCGGGGCAGGGGTTCTTGTATTTGTATTTGGAGTTGTATTTGGAGTTTTAGGGGACTTGATCCTCAAGGCAGGAAACTATAGCAGCTGGAAATTTACTATTTTGGCAAATGGGGTATTCTCTCTATGGATTATGGGATTTGTCAGCAGAATGTTTTTAACGCGAACCGAGTTTTTCGCTTCGCTGGAAAGCAGCTATGGAGCAGAATACACTGCCACATTAGCATCCTACACACCAGGCTGGACATTTCCTGTTTTATTCCTGGTAACCTTTCTTGGCGGTATCTTAGGTGCTATGCTGGGAAGGGCTGTTCTGAATAAGCATTTTGTTAAGGCGGGAATCGCCTAATGGATGCTGTGAACACCGTATCAGAACTAAAATTTGAAAATCAATCTCTCATGCCCATAGACCCTCGCACAAAGATATTTCTGACAGTGACAATCAGTACGATTACCATTGCCGGAGGGACAGGGGGAATTATGAACCTAATACGTCCCTGTCTGGTGGCTCTTCCGATTATTTTGTTGATGGCCTCCAGAAAGTGGAAGGCTGCTGTTCGTTTTTCCATACCCTATGTAATCTTGTATGCGTTGGAACTTACCATTCTTCCAATGCTGACGGGAGGGTGGAATTTTATTTTAAATGCTGCATGTGGGATATATACCCATATGCTTCCCGGCTTTGTTATGGGATATTATCTGTTCAGTACCACGAAGGTTAGTGAGTTTGTTGCTGCAATGGAACGATTACATATTACCCAGAAGATTGTAATTCCCATGTCAGTTGTTTTTCGTTTCTTTCCAACCGTGAAGGAGGAGTATGCTGCTATTAATGATGCCATGAGAATGAGGGGAATAACGACCCTAAAAAGTCCAATGAAAATGTTGGAATATCGAGTGGTTCCGTTAATGATATCCATTGCAAAAATTGGTGAAGAACTGTCGGCAGCTGCCCTGACGCGCGGCTTGGGAGCACCGCAAAAAAGGACTAATATATGTAAAATTGGTATCGGTTTTATCGATACTATCTTTATATCACTGTCAGTATTGGGATGGTTGGGCTTCATTTGTAGATAAGATAGGGGGAGATAAGGTGATAGAGCTTCGTAATATTAATTTTTGCTATTCGGGTGAAAAGGATGCGGGTGGATTACATAATATAAATCTTACCATTCCGGATGGTGAAATCCTTCTCCTATGTGGTCAATCCGGTTGTGGTAAAACCACACTGACACGTCTGATCAACGGCTTGGTCCCAAATTATTATGACGGTGAATTAACAGGCTCCGTCTTATTAAATGGTAAAAATGTAAGTGAACTCCCCTTGTATGAAACAGCAAAACAGGTGGGGAGTGTTTTTCAGAACCCGCGCACTCAGTTCTTTACTGTGGATTCCACCAGTGAGCTGGCCTTTGGATGTGAAAATCAAGGGTTGCCGGAGTCTGAAATTATAAGAAGAGTGGAGACTACTGCGAATCAATTCGGAATAAGCTCCTTGCTTGGAAAGAGTATTTTTGAAATGTCCGGCGGAGAAAAGCAGAAGATAGCCTGTGCTTCCGTGTCCGTCAGTGATCCCGCCGTAATCGTTTTGGATGAACCATCCTCCAGCCTTGATATTTCTGCAACGGCAGACCTGCGCAGGTTAATTCGGATCTGGAGAAAGCAAGGGAAAACCGTTATTATTGCAGAGCATCGTTTGTATTATTTAAAGGGTTTATTGGATCGTGTTATATTCTTGAAAGACGGTTGTATCGAGAAGGAGCTTACGGAAGCAGATCTCAAGGAATTCACCATTGAGCAGCAGATGACGATGGGTCTTAGACCCTTTGAACTCTCTCAATTTCCTGTTTCAATCAATCGAGAGGTCTATGCGGAAACCTTTGAATGCTCTGATTTTGAGTTCTCCTACACCGGTCGGAGGGCTGCACTGCAAATCAAAGCCTTAAGTCTCCCGCAAAACAGTGTGATTGCAGTAATCGGACATAACGGAGCAGGCAAATCAACCTTTGCACGTTGCCTGTGTGGCTTGGAAAAGCGCTGTAAGGGAGTGGTAACCATTAGCGGTAAGAATTATAAAAGAAAGCAAAGGCTGTCACGATGCTATATGGTTATGCAAGATGTTAACCACCAGCTTTTCACCGAAAGCACTGAGGAGGAAATGCTGATCAGTAGGACAAAATCCTGTGATTACAGCATCGATATGATACTGGAGCGTTTGGATCTTCTTCCCTTAAAGGAACGGCATCCCATGTCCTTGTCCGGGGGACAAAAGCAGAGGGTAGCCATAGCTACGGCATTGATATCCGGGAAAGAAATACTTGTATTCGACGAACCTACCAGCGGCTTGGATTTGCAGCACATGAAGGAGGTTGCAAGGGAGCTTTCCCTGCTTCGGCAGATGAAGAAGACCTCACTGGTGATAACCCATGACTATGAATTGATTGTAAGCAGCTGTACCCATGTCCTTCATTTGGAACAGGGAGAAGTGCGAAGTACCTATGCCTTGGATGAGGAAGGAGTAAAGCACTTAAAGGATTTTTTTCTAGAAGCGAGGTGTTAGAGCCTGTTCAATTTTTGAATAGGGTATCAAAAATTGAAAGGCACGGGTGCTAGGATGAATGGTACGGATCAATTCTTTTTTAGGCAAAATATGAATCTGCTTTGCCGAGATGAAATCTGCTCGGTTTACCGGCTGCAAAACGAAACGGGGGACGGAGTTTCAACGATTTACGGAGTCTATCCCGGTATTTGGGTTCTCTATAATGATTTCCATCTGACCGGCTGTCCGCCTCGCAAATTTGGAGAGCAGCATATGATTACCATTAATCATTGCCGAGAGGGCAGAATTGAATGGGAGATCAGTGACGGGGCATATTTATATCTGGCTCCCGGTGATGTGATGTTGGACAGCTCCATCACGGAAAATAAAAACTGCAGCTTTCCCCTGAACCACTATCATGGAATTACCATTATGATAGCAGTTCCGGAAGTAGTGGAACAGATGGGTGAATTGCTGGAGCTCTTTTCAATAGATTTGCTTAGATTAGAAGAAACTCTGGCTCTAAAGAGCCGTCCTTTTATTATGCATGGGAATCCAGCGCCCGACCATGTGATTACAGAGTTGTATCAGGTGCCGGAAACCATTCGCATGGAATATTTGAAGGTGAAAATTCTTGAATTACTGGTTTTGTTAAAAGCGGTGGATCCCTCTCTTCTGGGGGAAGCACGTCCCTATTTTTATAAAACACAGGTTGAAAAAGTAAAGGCGATTATGGAATTTATTACAACGCGGCCCGAGCAGCACTTTACCATGGAAGAATTAGCCTCACACTTTGACATCTCGGTATCCGCATTGAAGCAATGCTTTCGGGGCGTATATGGGATGCCAATTTATACCTATATCAGAAATTACAGGATGGATCTGGCGGCCTCCCTGCTTACACAGACGGAGGAACCGGTCACATCCATTGCAGGGAAGGTCGGTTATATCAATACCAGTAAGTTTTCGGAAGCCTTTAAAAGTGTCAAAGGAAAGAACCCCTTGGAGTACCGAAAAGTAAAAATCAAAACGGAGTAAAAACAGCCTATACGGAGTGGCAGGCGACTTGTGAAAATGTGATAATTAGAGGGTCTCAGAGATATTATTCTCTAATTTTTTTACAAGGAGGTTACGTGATGAAGCAGAAAAGCTGGATTTCTATTGTGTTTTCCTTTGCTTCGCAGTGCAAAGGAAAGATTGTGTTATCCGTACTATGTGCTATTGTCAGTGTGGTTATGGGACTGATGCCTTATTGGAGTGTTTATCGGATTATTTCCATCTTTATTCTGGGAGCACCAGTAATGGCGGAGGTGTGGAAGTGGTGCCTGATCGGTCTTGGTGCATATGCCTTACGATTTTTGTTTTATGGAATTTCAACCAGCTTGTCCCATATCTCGGCGTACTCAATTTTGGAAAACATTCGTCTCAGTCTTGCCGAACGTTTGATGAAGGCACCGCTGGGAACTGTATTGAGTGAATCGGTTGGCAAATTAAAAAGTGTAATGGTAGACAGGGTGGAAACCATCGAACTGCCGCTGGCACATATGATTCCGGAATGTATTTCTAATCTGATGCTTCCGATTGCGGTTTTTATTTTTTTGGTATATATTGACTGGCGAATGGCTTTGGCTATGCTGATTACGGTGCCCATAGCATTTGTTGCATTTGCTTTCCTGATGAAGAATTTTAATAGGCTGTATGCGGATTATATGGAATCCAACAATTATGTGAACGGTGTCATTGTAGAATATGTAGAAGGCATTGAAGTGATTAAGACCTTTAATCAGTCCTCCAGCTCCTATGAAAAATTCACAACTGCGGTGGAAAGCTTCCGGGATTACACTCTTAGTTGGTATCAAAGCACCTGGAAGCTTATGAATTTTATTTCCGCAGTCCTGCCCTCTACCTTTTTAGGAACTCTTCCGATGGGAATGTATTTATACTATAAAGGAACACTCGCACCACAGGATTTAGTGATGTGTCTGATTTTATCGCTCGGAATTGTCGGACCGTTGATGAACTTCACCACCTATGTGAATGAGACCAAGACAGTAGAGTATGCAGTACATGATGTAGATAAGCTCCTTCAGGTTAAGGAATTACCGGAAGAGAAG
>JAEWMZ010000181.1 GCA_023392995.1 Bacillota bacterium | reverse complement strand
TATTGAGTCTGAATAACGCTCATTTTCAAAAAATTGATTTATGAGCGATGGTGAAGTGCGCCCTTTTTTAAGGAAACCATATCAAAATCTTTTCTAAATATCTCTTGACATATCACCAGAATGCTTTATCGTATTGACCGGAGCAGTTGTAAACACAGCATATTCAGCTTCCGGCACCTCTACTGTCAGCATATCTTTCTGGGTTTTTGAAAAGTCCTCAACGATTACACCCAAGAGATATACTGCATTGCCCTTTTCAGACAATGGAATGAATATTCCAACCTCCCCATGCTTATTGGGGTTTAAGTTTTCATACATCTTACTTTCCAAATTCTCTCCCTCATAATTGATCCAAAAAGATGCAATATCTTTGGTGTAGGTTACTCCGGTAATATTGGTTTCTATTCCATATCCTGCGACCTTAAATGCAGGTCTCTTTATTATTACAGGCTCCATAGGATAACCTCCAATTCCTAATGTCGTTTTGACCTCAACACAGTCGAACCTTTTTGTCATATACTGGGTGGGGCTGTAACCAAAGCTTTTACGAAAGGCCTTTGTAAAACCGCTGGGCGTTTCGAATCCATAGTCCAGCGCAATCTCCGTAATTTTTCTACCCTGAAATAATTCCATTGCTGCCAGCGATAACCTGCGTCCTCGAATATATTCCATAATGGAGATACCCTTGTATAAATTAAAAACTCGGCAAAAATGATAAAGTGAATACCCTGATTGAGCAGCTACTTCTTCTATATTAATATTTTCTTTGATATGCGCTTCAATAAAATCGATACATTTTTCAATATTTACTCTGTAATTCAATCTCTATACCTCCACTGCATTTTGTCATATGCTATCTCTATTATAACAATAACATTTTAAAAAAGCTGTTCCTGTATTGCTAATGTGTATAATTTTCACTTAAGTTTTGTCCTTTTCACCCATAAGAATTATAAAGCTCTCAATTCAAGAGAAGTAACTGCTGTTTTTAATTGCTGACAGAAGTTCCTTATCTTCGACAAATGTGTAATGTGGAGGAGAAAAGGTGGCCGATGAAATGTAATACTTTTTATCAACCACCATACTACTAATATTTGTTGGCATCGCAATGCTTCTATCATTATCTGAGATATGTATTTTCCCATTGTTATATTTTTCAACCCAAAAGGACGACAGAGGCTTTGCTAATCCGGTACCAAGGGTTTTTAAATACGCCTCTTTTACTGTCCAAAGAAAAAAGAAGTAATTATCCCTGTCCTCTTTTTTATCATAACTTAGTATATGTAAATATTCATTTTTATGAAAAAAGTCTTTCGCAATATCGAAATCCATTCTATCAATTAACTCAATATCAATTCCACACTCCTTCGGATCAACAATACAAACGACATAATTGCAGGAATGTGATATGTTAAAAAAGCAATTTGTGCTATTAATAACATAAGGTTTTCCGTAACGATGAAACCCAAATAATAATTGCGAGTTATCACATTCTATATAATTACAAAGAATATAACGAACTAATAAAGCGCTAATATAGGAACGATAAGCATCTTCCTCCTTATAGTAACTATAAATAAGCCTGCGCCGCTGTTCTGATATTTTATCTAGTAGTTGAAATTCTTTTCTGCTGCAAAAGTTCTTTAGTTTTATCACCATTACATCAGCCATTGCTGCTTTCCCTTTTATATCCTTCCCCTAATATATTAAGTTAGGGTGTGCCTAAATGCTCCTTGCACCGGTCTGCTTGGCTCCGCTTTGATGTATCCCACCAAAATGCGGAGCTTCCAGCCCGGCCAAAGCAGCTTTCAGACACACCCTAACAAATTCTCTTCTTGCTCTGCCAATGCACTTTTGTCAATCCTATAATCCTTGATTTGCCTATATGGATTTTGAACCACTTGCTCTAGAAGATTTTTATATTCCCCGAGCAGGTTATGAATACTCCGGCGTTGAAAAAGGCTTGTACGGTAGGTACAGCTTATTCGTATCCTGCGACTGCTTTCAAACACATAGAAAAGCAGATCAAACTTACTGATATCGGTTTTAAGTTCATAGGGGGACAATTTTAAGCCGTCCGGTCTTGTATTCAAGGAATCGTACAACTCATCATTCATATTCTGAACGTTAAATACCACATCAAATAATGGAGTTCTGTTGGAATACCGCTCCAAATTCAACTTATTCAACAACATATCAAACTGATAATCCTGATTGTCAAATGCTGCTATGGAGTTTTTCCGGACTTCTTCCAGCAAACTCATAAAGGTCTTGTCCTGTGTCGGATAATTTCTAAGTGCCAGAGTGTTAATGAACATTCCTATGATATTGTCCAACCCGGGATGGTTTCGTCCGGCTGCCGTTGCTCCGATTACGATATCTTCCTGTCTCGTAATCTTGGAGAGCAGGACATTGTATGCTGCAAGGAGTACCATAAACAAGGTTGCCTTACTCCGTTGCATCAACTGTTTCACTCCATAAGTCAATTCACCTTCTAGTTCCAATTCCAGTGTGCTTCCTTGAAAGTCCATGATCATAGGCCTCGGATAGTCGGTAGGCATATTCAACGCAGAAACTTTTCCGGAAAACACATCCAGCCAGTATTCTTCCTGCTTTTTAAGCTCACCGGACCAGAAAAAGCCTTCCTGCCAAACAGCATAATCCTTATATTGCAGCCTGATGTCCGGCAGCTCGTTTCCATCATACAGACCCATTAGTTCCTTTAGAAAGATTCCCATGGAGGTGCCGTCAAAAATGATATGATGCATGTCGCAGACGAGAATATGTCTGCTCTCATTAAGCTCAATAACACCAATACGAAATAAAGGAGCCTTGCTAAGCTCAAAGGGATAAACAAAATCCTTTATCACATTGCTCACTAAGTTCTCATCCGTCTGAATCCAACGAACTTCACACTCCACTTCTTCGTATATTTTTTGTACAGGGTGCCTGTCCACTTTGATAAACGCCGTTCGAAACGCTTCATGCCGCTTGATCAAACCCTTTATCGAAGCTTCAAGCCGTTCCCTATCAAGGTGCCCTTGAAGAAGCACAGCCCAGGGTGTATTATAAGCGGTCCCAATTCCCTCCATCTGGTTCAGTATATACATCCTCAGCTGGGCTGCCGATAGCGGATAATAATCCGATTTTGCTGCTGCAAATTCCGCAGTGGTAAATTTCGTAGCAGTAAATCCCCCAATTGCCTGTTCCTGCTCCTTGTAAGACTGAAAATACAAGCTCGTATTCCTCTGAGCTCCTATTATATGGTTCGCCAACTCCCGAACTGTCTGATGCTCTAATATCTCTTCCAGCGAGACCTCTGTTTGAAATTCCTTATGAATTCTGGATGCAAGAATCGTAGCCTTTAATGAATGTCCTCCCAGATTGAAAAAGCTGTCCGTAACTCCCATGGTGTCAATTCTCAATACCTCTTTCCATATCTCGATCAATTTTGCCTCTGCCTCATTCGCTGGAGTGTCTATTCCTGTCTCTGTCCCTGCCTCTGACTGAGGCTTCGGCAATGCCTTCCTGTCTACTTTACGATTTGGTGTTAAGGGCAGCTTCTCCATTGGTATGAAAAAAGAAGGCACCATGAAGTCCGGCAGCTTTTGCCTGAGAAGCTCCCTGATCTCCTTCGCCTCAGGTTTTAAGTTCTCACCGGTGGAATAATATGCTGCAAGATAATTTTCCCCCGCTTCATTTTGCAGCACCGCGACCACACTCTCTTTGATACCATCGATTGCGCTTAGTATGGCTTCTATCTCATTCAGCTCGATACGGTAGCCTCTAATCTTGGCCTGAAAATCTTTTCTGCCTGTAAATTCAAGACTTCCGTCATTTAATCTACGACCCAGGTCACCACTTTTATAGAATCGTTCAGCCCCGTCTGTAAACACTTCCTTGGTCTTATCCTCCATTCTCCAATACCCTTCGGACAAGTACCTGCTTTGATAGGTTATTTCGCCTGTCTCCTTAAGCCCCACTTCTTTACCTGATTCATCCAGCAGGCATATTTGAACCCCTTCCGGAAGAATGCCAAGTGGAAGTATATTGCCTTTTAGTTCCATCTTCTTATCGATTCGATAGCATGCTCCTATTAATATCTCGGATGCGCCAAATAAGTGAATCATGTGGCATTGATCTGAGAAGTGTCTTTGATACAGCTTTGCATCCTTCTTGTATACGGCCTCTCCTCCCAGTACCACACGGTTGATATGGGGCAAGCTTTCTCCTTCCTTCAGGCTTTGCATACAGTACCGGAACAACGTAGGTACCGACATATATACAGTTATTCTTTCCTCTCCCAGCCATTGAATCAGCTGCTCCATACTTCCCTCCGCTTTTATTCCATAGGGATATAAGGCAGCCCCCTTCAACAGGGTACTAAAAATAATGATCGCTCCTATGGCATGACTGTAGGATGAGAATAACACAATTCTGTCCTCAGCCGTGATTTGAAGCCAGTTTGCATAACACCTTGCAAAATGCAGAATATTCCTATGGCTTTGCAAAACACCTTTGGGTCTTCCTGTGGAGCCGGAAGTATACATGATATATGCAGATTGCTCCGCATTTATTTTTAAATGGGGATTTGTACAAGATATGCCCTCTAGCTTTTCGCTTATGTTGATAATTTCGACTGCCGCTCCGCTTTTCTTTCTTAGCTCTTTAGCCAGGGACATATAGCTGTCGTTTGTAATAATAACGCCTGCTTCCGAGTTCAACAGAATATACTCCAGCCGTTCCATCGGATAGGACGGATCCAAGGGTACATAAATACGATTGGCCTTTAATGCCCCTAGCACCCCTGTAATCATATCAGCATCATGTCCGAACATAAGAGCAGCAATTTGCGGGGAGTTTTCCCCGCAATGCCCCAGGATTACGTGCGCGATCCTATTTGCCGATTTATTTAAACTATCATAGCTTAAACAATGCTTGCCCGCTTTTACTGCAAGCCGGTCACCGTATTGTTCTGCCTGCTCCTCGAAGCTTTCTATGATTGATTTGTTTTCATCCAGCTCTATTAATTCCATCGATTTATTTCTCTTTCAACCTTTCGTCAATTTTGATACCCACATGACGCCCACCAGGACAAGCGTAGGTCATCAATTCATCCCCAGGTTTAATCGTAGATGCGTTGAGTGGCTCACCACTAGCGGAGAAAATTCTGATATGCCAGTCATCCTGAATAATTACATTTAAGCTTACGCCCTCAGCTTCCAATTCTATCTTAAGTAGTGGTCTCATCTCAGTCTTTACTCTTCCAACGGATATCTCTCTGGTATTTCCTTCTGTATCTACGCAAAGAACTCTGCTTCCCGCTTTCAGCTCCGTCATATATGCCGTCATACCAGCCGGAGCCCACACATAGGAATGCACCGCGCCCGCATTTACCCGGAATGGTCTCAGCTCCATATAGGGCAGAAAATGGGTCTCTGAGCTAACCAGAACTCCGCCTTCGGATGTAGATCCAATCAGCATTCCTTCGTTATTCTTCATTAGGTTTGTTGTATCGATGCAGGCTCTGTAGCCCATACCGATATGTTCCACCTTGGTAACCCTTCCTTTTGTTAATTCCAGTGTTCCTCTTTCATCCTTTGCCATAAAATTGCTTACCTCCAGTATTTGTTCCATATCTTCACTTACGAGAAGAATTCCCTCGCTTCCCACTTCCATAACGCCATATGCAATCTCTGCATCCTGGAGGTTACTGACTGCTTTCAGAATCTGTGTATCTGTATGCTGTAACCGTGCGATCAACAACTCCAGTGGTATGTTCGATTCGTCAGCAAACTCCACCAGCAGATAATCCGAATTACTTCCCTCCTGCCAGGCGAAATTCATATCCTCCCCATTATTGATACATTTACATAATGCTGTTTTATAACCCTTATCCCGTGCTTCCCGAAGGAGCTGCGTATCCCTGGATAAAATTATGGCCTCCTTTGGGATTTCTTCGAGCTCTGGGCTGCTCTTAACCTCAACGATCAGATTCATTTTGTGGGGAACTTTTGCTTCCTTAAGCATTTCACGAGATATCAATAAGTTTTCATATCTCAGATTGCAGACCAGCGGTAAGATCGCTTCTTCCTCCTTCAGATTTCTTGCATCAAACCAAACTAATTTCTTGTTCATTCTGTATCCTCCTTTAATTTAACTTTATCTTGGTAATTGGGAACTATACTGTTGATTAATCTTTCTTCCTTTGCCTGATATTCCAGGCATTTCTTACCAGGCGGCCATATAAATACTTCAAATGAAAGACCGCTATCCGATAGCCCATGAACTTTTTATATACTGCAATTTTTGAAATCGGATAGTACCGCGGTATGGAAGGGCTTTTCTCCTGTAACTGAATCCATATGTCCAAATCCGACGCTTCCACAAAATCCTTGACTATGATCTTGTTCCCTCTTTCCTTCGATAACGCAGTTATGGTTTTCTTAATTCGTTCTAAATCTTCTATATTTCTAAATTCCAGGACGGTTCGTTTCCAAAATATACTCTGCTTCGGCACCAGATCGATTGCAAACACGCCTCGAAAGAAGCTATATACTGCAGCCTTCGGTGCATGGATTGCATTGGGATGTTTCTTCAGCAGATACTCAATATTTTCCTTTGATTTTGCAACAGTATTCCTGTGAGCCAATGCCTCAGCCAAGGTCCACTGAAACTGGTGATAAACCTCTAATTTACTGGATACGACAATCTTGACTCCTTTTTGGTACATCCGATACCCCAGTTCAATATCCTCATGCCCCCATTTTTTTAGATCTTCATCAAATCCACCGGTCTCCTCTAACCATTTCTTCTTAACCGCGAGATTGGAGCCATATACATGAAGCCAGGGATAGAGCTGGTTTCCGCTATTATAGGAGAACTTATAATAGATGAAATATCTTGGATCGAACAACTGAACAAAATTGGTAACCTGACAGATCTTTTCCCGGAAGGCCTCCCTGTCACCGATCATTTCATAGGGCGTATCTTCTAACAGCATGATAACCGTTCCAATGACCAACATGTTCTCGGACTTGCTCATGCACCGATCAATCTCCTGCAGATAGTCCTCTTTAACCAGAATATCTCCGTCAATAAATAGGACAATTTCACCTGTGGCCTCCTGCCAGCCCTTATTTCTGGCTCTTGCACGGCAGGAATCACTGCTTCTCTCCAGGTAAAGATATTGTAAATCATAATTTTCATTGACCCCTTGAATGTACTCTTTGGTGCCATCGGTGGAGCCATCATCCACCAGGATCACCTCATAATCCTCGCGATCATAGCCCTTTTGATTGTTCAAAGATGCCAGCGTATTCTTTACCATTCTCTTATTCTGATAGGTCGGAACAACAAAACTGAATTTTTTCATTTTAATACCCGTGCCTTTCCATTTCTGACGCTCCACTCAATTGTGGAACAGACCAAACTAGAAGAATTCTTCCACTGGCAAATTTCTTCTTACTATCCCTAAAGTCTTTGCTTGACCCAATAGCTGAAAAAGTTCCCTATGAAACTGAAGCTCAAGCTCATATATCTGCTCAATCGCTTCAGCCGCAGACGTAAATGTTTCTTTTCTATAAACCGAGGAATACATGTATTTTGCTATTACTTTTCTGATGTACTCCCATTTCATCACAATTTGCCCAAGAAGCTCCAACAGCTTCTTATGGTCTTCAAACAGCAGCTTTAGCCTGTAGCTTTCCACCTGCTTGATATTAATGGCCTGGTTAAGTGCGGTGAGCATCCCTTCCATATTCTGATCCAGCAGCTCCTGACAACCGGTAATGCGCGAGAAATCTCTTCTATAATCCTTTAACGACTCGATTCCTCCATATAAGACCTCTTGATATCCGGTCATATTTTCTTTAAAGCCTTGGAGCTGATCCTGGAGGTTCTCTTCCCCAGCAGCACTGTTCTGCTCCCGCTCCAAGTAAAATCCCATAAATACCGGCATCTTGATCTTACTGTATAAATGCTCCTGATAGCCTTTGCAGCACTTTAAAATATCCTGGTACTTCATCGTCTGCGCCTCATAGGATAAATTATCCCGATTCTTATGTTCAATCACGTTGCAAAGCTGAAGGTCATCATCATAACCATAAACCACGATACAGTGTTCCCAGTGATGCTTTTGATACATATCCGCCCTGATGGGAGAATAAAAACAATCAATCCAAAGAATTACCGGCCTTTCTTCAGTTATTGCATCTCTGATATCACTGATCAGATCGTTGCTTTCTGGTTTTGCTATGTACTTAAGTCCCATCTCGTCCAATAGATTGTTCAAGGGTTTCAATGGGATATATTCCAGAATTTTTTTCTCCTCAGCATTTTTATAACTGTACAGAATAATCTCGTTCATTAACAAGTGCAGAATACTCTTATTAAAATGCTTTACGATCGGTATCAGTGCATTCAAGTAGCAGGTTCTGTAGAATATATCATTGAAGGGAACTATTCTTTCCAGCAGCCTCCGGTTCAAGTTCTCCGTCATCATCCTCTTCTACCCTCTCTTCCTGTTATCATTCCTGGCATTTTTGTTTTCTTCCATACTTTTTTCCTTATCTTCTACCTTACTGTCTTTATATACCTATGGCTGTGAACACATTCTTTAAGGATCCGTCTTTAAGACACCTTTTCTAAATAGATCCCAATTATGGACACTCGCTATTCCTATACCTTTATTTCCTATATCTTTATTTCCTACTTCTTACTCACTTTCTTGTTGCTTCTTTCTTAGTTTCTATCATGTCTGAATTCAAGGTACTAGCACATTCGCTCCGGAATCCTGGCTGCAGGGGAGGCCTACTTCCTGACTCTTTATATAAAGTGCGAGTTCCCGTATGGTTTTCCATTGGTAGACATCATTTGATTTCAGATTTAAATTTCTTTTTTCCATTTCTACTTCGAACTTGATTGCCAGTATGGAATTACCTCCCATATCAAAAAAGCTGTTATTGACCCCTACCTGATCCAAATCAAGTATTTTTTTCCAGACCTCCACCAACATGGTTTCCGTTTCATTCGCAGGCGGCTGCTCCTCTTCTGAGCAGCCAAACGACACGTGAATCCGATCCAGCTCCATCCGGTCCAGCTTTCCATTCTCTGTCAGGGGCATTTTCTCAAGCCGTAGGAAATAGGAGGGTACCATGTAATCCGGTACTTCTTTCTTAAGATAATCCCGAAGTTCACCGGAGCCTAGTTCCCTTTCGGAAACCAGGAAAGCACAGAGGTAATTGTTCCCTGCTTGATTCTGTTTCGCAAGGACTGCTGCTTCCCTGACTGAGGGATGATTTAACAGCTTCGCTTCAATCTCCCCCAGCTCTACCCTGTTTCCGCTGATTTTCACTTGAAAATCCTTTCTTCCCATATAATCAATACTTCCATCGGGCAGATACTTTCCTAAATCACCGCTCCGGTATATCCGAGCCTCCTTATCTAAGGTATCCTTTGAAAAAATGTCCTGGATAAGACCATCCCTTCTCCAATAACCAGGCGTTAAATATCTGCTCTTGTATACGAGCTCACCGGCGCCGTTTGCTCCAGCCTCATCCCCATTCTCGTCCAGCAACATCGCCTCTACGCCATCTACCGGGCTTCCGATCGGTACAGAGTTGCCCCTAATTGCCTTATCCCATGTTATTACATTGATCATGGTGATAACTAATTCTGAGGACCCGAATAGATTGACAAAGGAACAGCCTTCGGGGAAATGTTTGCGATACAGCTCTATGTCATTGTTATAAACAGCTTCCCCTCCGATTACGATGGTTCTTACACTGGAAACCTGCTCCTTCCCGGTGATTGTCTCTATAAAGTACCGATAAATCGTGGGTACCGAATGGTAAATCGTGATTTCCTCCTCTTTCATCCAATTTGCAAGCTTACCCATATTCCCTTCCGACTTTATGTCATATGGATAAAGAGCCGCACCACAAAAAAGGACGCTGAAAATATCGATTGCAGCCATAGTATGGCTGTAGGAGGTTATTAACGCCATACGGTCAGAAGAAGTGATCTGTAGGTGCTCGATGAAACATTGCATGAAATGCAGTATATTTTTATGGGATTGCACTACTCCCTTCGGTCTACCGGTCGAACCTGAGGTATATAGGATATAGGCCGCCTGTTCTGACATTATCATTTGATTTAAATTATCACATTCACAATTTCTTTTTAATTTATCCAGATTCAATATGTGAAGGGGGCAATCCGCCTGTCCGCTAAGCGTAACCGCAAGCTTAACGTTCTGATCATTGGTTATAATAAGACTTGCCTTTGAATCTTCCAGCATATAAGACAGTCTGTCCTCCGGATAGGTGGGATCAAGGGCGACATAGGTTTTTCCCGCCTTTAAAATGCCCAGGATTCCTGCAATCATATCAGCATCATGCTCAAATACCATCGCTATCCTTTGCACGTCTGTCTCTGGGCTGACCGGACAGCAGTCTAAAATCCGACGTGCAATGACATTTGCGAATTTATTCAAGCTGTCATAGGTCATACAACTCTTTTTCGTCTTTACGGCAATTCTATCGTAAAATCTCTCTGCCTGAGCTTCAAAGCAATCCACTATGGTGGTGAATTCTTTCATTCCTTTTCCTCCAATCTATTTATCCATTCTTCTCTTCGCATTGTTTCCATAGTTCTTGAAACAATGTTGCACTATCCTTTTGAATTCTTTGAATATAGTCCTCCGCCTTCTCACTGGGTATTCCCTTGCCTCTGTACAGACCGGTTATATAACTGTTAACCAGGCTGTTGGAGTTTTGTATTATTTTATTGGACAATTCTTTCCGATGGCTTATTCCCTCCGGTTCCTGGCAGAAATAGTTTATAGCCGTATCCAGCATCAGTTCTTTCCCGCCCAGCTGCAGATACAGAGCATCAACACTGTCCGTATCGAAGCTACCCCTTTTGTTGCTGATAATGGTTTGGATATCCCTATCGGCCTGCTCATGCTCCACCAACTCTCTGAGAATACGGATTACCTGCCTTTGTAACTCATCTGTTTCCGGGATATGTCCTTTGGGGAGTTCCTCCAGTGTAAGGATAAACTGATGCTCCGAGCCCATATCTGAATAAATATTCTCAAGTACGTCATAAGTACAATAAAACTGGCCGTAATCAATGAATTGGGAAGGATTATTTATTCGCAGATGATTATGATCTATTATGGAGTATAGGCGTTTCTCCTTGTTATAGCCGTTTATGACTGCGATATGACCTGTGTGAGATTTCAGATAGAAGGGTGTATAGAAGATGTGATATTCATCCATCCAGATGCCCACCGGTTTCCCTTCATTGATCAGTTTAGAAATTTTTTCATGGACTTCCTTTGGGTTCTCCACTCTTGTCGTAGTTATCGTATACCCGAAACGGTTTAAGATCCGATTGTGAAAAATCTCTTCCACCCAATCATCCGGTTTTGTTAGATCTGTTTCTGTCAGATTTGCTTCCGTTACTTCTATTTGAGTTAGTTCTGTTTGAGTTAGCTCTGTATTAGCCAGCTCCGCTATAGTTAGTTCTGCTTCAGTTACTTCTGTTTGAGTTAGCTCTGTATTAGTCAGCTCCGCCTTAGTTAGTTCTGCTTTAGTTACTTCTGTTTGAGTTAGCTTTGTTTCAGCCAGCTCCGCTTTAGTTAGCTCTGCTTCAGTTACCTCTATTCCAGTTAAATTGTAGCCCCTGTTTGCTCCAAGAAAAAATTTAAAATAATTAACAAAGGAAGCTTTTTTATACCCTAACAAGAAAGCGATAATCCTGTCCCTGCAATTCATTTGTCTCCAGGACAAGCCGCTAAGGAACAACGACGTATTATTTTGCTGACTAATATCCTCCACAGGCCGTCCATGCTTGGCGGTAGAATAACCAATATCCTTTTGTAGTTTACAGCCTTCCGCTTTATCTACTATACCGTTGTTACTTCCTTTTATCTTTTCCTGATAGCCTTCTGTCTTCTCTGCACTGCTCTCCATTTTCTCTATGTTGCCTTCTAGCTTCTCTGTACTGCTCTCTGTTGTCTCTGAGTTGCCTTCTATGCTACTCCCTAATTCGCCATATCTAATTGTATAATTTCGTATCTCCAAAATTCGATTTCCCGCTTCGTCCAGTAAGGTGATGTGAAATCCTGCTGTGTTTACGATTCTTGCCTTTTTATCTGCTTTTCGGATGTAAGCATAGGTTTTACCCGAAATCGACCCGTAGAGTTTTAGGCTTTCATAGGAACTAGCTTCCCACCCGTTCCCGACCAGGTGCCGGATGGCCGTATCTACAATGCAGTCTGTTAAGCAGGAGTGCAGCACATAACCCTTCAAGGCTTCTACCGCTTCATCCGGGGCATTGAATTCGATCAACGCGTCCCCGTCCCCGGTGCAGGTATGAGCACTGCAATCCCAGACCCTTCCAAAACCGAATACTCCAGTCACCGCATTGATCCTTATTGTCTTCTTGTCATTGCGGCATCGTTCTTTCAGCTCCTTTAACGTAAACTGGGGTGATTCCTCCTCTGCCAACTTATACATTGAGCCTTCTGCATGCTTCTTCCATGCTATGCTTTCCTTTGTTCCCTTCTGCTCCGCTCTGCTTGAGATAATAAACTTCAGATGGTCACTTTCTTTTTTTATAATCGTTCTGATTTCCTGGGGGGTATCGATTTTTATAGCCAGGGGAGAAAGAAATTCCACATCCTTAAGCTCCAATCGGCTATCCTGATAGTATTTTATGAATGCATCCTTCGATATTTCTGCATAGGTTACACCAGATATTCCAGCAAACTCACAACCCTTTACGCCTTCATGCCTTACTGCACTGAATTCACTCATATAGGCCTCTATAGCATTCTCTCTCTTCGCCTGATATTTCTCGTCAATTAACATGTTGTCCTCCTTCCTCCTTTTAGTCCGTTATTAATCGATTGCGAAACTCAAAAAGTGCGGCTATTTTTCATAAACAATAGCGTTTCGCAATTGCCTATTGCGTTATAGTCAATTTCCTATTTCTTTGTATTGCAAATATGCTCTGCGCAGCTCCAAAGCCTTTTCCTCCGGTCTGGAAGGGTTAATATGTGCCCAGGCACCGATTTCACCGGCGGCATTATACTTTTGACTTTTCTCTGACCGCATCGGAGAAAAGAATTCGATATGAAAGTGAGAATAAGCTCCGTAATCTCCGCTGTTCACCGGACCCTGGTGCATGCACATCATATAAGGTAATGGGGAATGGAACAGCAGATCGAAGCTTCCGGTCATATCCTTTAATATCGCTGCTAAATCAGACCTCTCCCGGTCGGTGAACTGCTCCAGATTATTTCTGTGGTGCTTACTGACAATATATACTCCGTATGGGCATTCGCTAAAAAAGGGTACAAAGGCCACAAAGCTGTCATTTTCTATAATGATTCTATCCCTGCTTTTTATCTCATTTTGCACCAGCTCACAGATCAGGCAGGAACGCTGTGCTTTGTAATATTCTTCACAGGCTTCGATCTCTGTCATAGCACGTTTGGGTATATAGGAATAGCCATATATCTGCCCATGGGGATGTGATATGGTAGCCCCGGCCAGCTCGCCCCGGTTTTCAAATATGTAGATATACTTGATCCTCTCATCTGCTCTTAAGACTTGAAACCGCTTAGTCCACAGCTCTACCAGCCTCGTTAAGTGCTCTGTCGTCAATTGGTACAGGGTTGCGCTATGCTTAGGAGAATACAAGATAACCTCACATTTGCCATAGGCGTCCTTGCTTCGATTCACTTCGGGAACCTCCTCACTGGGGGATGGTTCGTCCAAGAATATCTGAGACAAGGCGGGAAAGTCATTATCAAAGGAATATACCTCATAGTCCTCCGGTACCTTCCCTGAACCCACACAAAAAGGGCATTGTTCCTTTGCTATAACTGGTCTATTCTGCCTTTTTGGTGCAATGATTACCCAATCCCTTAATAATGGATTCCACCGTAGTTCTGCCATCGCTATACCTGCCTTTATCCGAATGTATTAAATATCCGCCCACGGATAGCCTTGCAAAGCTCTCAGGGCGATCTGCTCCCGGGTCTCGCTTCTTGAAATCGCCGCCGCCTTGTCAACCTGCTCTCTGGCTAAACTTTGTTGATCTTCTCTGCCAAGAGTTTCCGCCAGCTTTAGGTAAAAATTGATTAAAAGGCTGTCTCTATCTTCCGGAGACAGACCTGATGTTTCCTCACAAATTCTGATCGCCTCCAAGAAGCCTGCGGTATCAATCTCTGCTTTCTCTGCGTAATAGTTCTCTATTCTTGCCCGGGAAACGGTGGGCGTACCTTGGGGAATTCGATAGTAGGAGGGAATACCGGCAGCATATACAAACTTTCCTCCTGCTGCCGAATACCTTAACCAGGCGTGCTGATCTTCCGATACCCTTACGGGCGGGAAGGGATACCGATATGCCAGTTCCGTTTTTACCGCTGTTGATGAGGTAAGGTTCGTATAACCTTTCCTCGTACCGATCTGTATCCATGCATCCTTCCCCTGCACCGGGTTCTCCCTGTGCCCTTCCAGAATTTCCAGTATGGACGGAGTCAGTGCCTGCTCCGGCACCGGGCTCTTATGTTCGTCAATCACCTGAAAGGTAGAATAGACCACCCCAGCCTCGGGGTCTTCCATAAAGATCCTTCGAACTGTATCCAGCCGTTCCGGGTGGGAGATATCATCCGCATCATTGAAGAGAATCATAGGCGAGTTATTCTTATAAGCCCATTCAATCCCAATATTACGACTCATTCCAGGCCCATCGTTTGTATCTTTCCATATAACATGAATCCTTTCCGGGCTAAGCTCTTTGACTTTTTTCAAGTACTCTCTGGCTTCAAGGGAAGGCGAAGCATCATCCACAATCACAAGCTGCCAATGCTCGTCCGTCTGGTTTAATATGCCTTTCACTGCCTGATCCAGGTGTTCCCTGCCCTCAGAAGGATTTGGTCTCCAATGAGCCATTACAAAGGTTGCTATTCCTTTTTTATAATCTGTATCCATCATTACCTCCCTAATATCGAAATACGAATCCTTCATTCAGCCACCATATCCCCTACCCAGCCAGAAATGGCATGGAGAATTACGGTATGTACTGTTTCTATTAGTTCCATGCTGCCTGAATTCACAACAATCGGGAAATCCACCAGGGAGGACAGCTTGCCGCCACCCATTCCGGTTAAACCAATGGTGTCCATTCCCAACTCCTTCGCAGTGCTTACAGCCTCCAATATATTGGGCGAATTCCCGCTTCCGCTTATGGCAATCAGCAGGTCACAAGCCTCTGCCAGGTTCCTGATCTGCTGGCTGAATACCTTATTATAACCAAAGCATTCGGCCAATTGAGTAATGACTGCCATGTTGGAGTTTAAGCTGATCACGCCCATTGGGCAGGGATTCCCTGCAATGCTTGACATAGCAGCGGCAAACAAATTAGCGTTAGCACCGCTTCCACCATTTCCGCAAATAAATACCTTACCCTTATTCTTCAGTGCTTTCAGGACATACTTAGCAAAATGCTCCATCTGCACCTCGGATATCCCATATAAAGACTGGTTAAAGTCTTCTATTATTGTTGACAGAGTCATCACTACCACCTCTTTTCTCTCGAATACTACTATCAGGTATTTACAAAACTCATTAACTGAAGCTATTGTATACACAGCAGACACTGTTTCGAAGCGGAAGCTAAGCCAGAAGGAAGCGTTGGAGCGAAGAAATAGTGTCTGCTGTGTATACAATTTCAAAAACTATATCGTTTCGCAATTGCCTGGAATACTACTATGCAAACCGCAGGTTTTCATTATCCATCCATAGTTCGGTACCGCCCGCTTCCAAATCAAAATCGAATTCTGTTAAATCCTCCAATTCCTTACGTACAGCCTCCTGTAATTCCGGTTTGCAGAGAATGAGCAGAAAGCCACCCCCGCCGGCACCTGTAATCTTTGCACCCATAGCCCCTGCCTTAACTGCTCTTTCAATTAACCCGTTCAGCCAGCTGTTGCTTATTTGGCTGGCAAGCTGGCATTTTAATGTCCAGCCTTCCTGCATTAAAGCGCCTAATTTCTCCAGGTCTTCACCGGAAAGAATTCTTATGGCATCATTCACCTGCTCCTTCATTTTTCTCAAAACAGGCCTTGTCTGAGTAATCATTCTTGTCTGCTCCTCCAGAATGTCTTCTGATCTATGACCGATCCCGGTATAAAACAACAGTAAATTCTTTCTTAACACCGGTAAAATGTGATATTCCGTTTTCACCTGCTGCACCTTTACAGTTCCATTTGGTTGAAATACAATTTTGTTCAAACCACCATAGGATGCTATATATTGATCCTGCTTTCCGATGGGCTTACCAAGGATATCAATTTCAACCTCACAGGCCTGCTGCGCGAGAACTTCTTTACTGACCTTTCGTCCAGAATAGGAATAGAAGGCATGGAGCAGACCCACGGTTAACGTGCTGGAAGACCCTAAGCCGCTTCCGGTGTGAGGAATATCGGATAGGATCACAACCTCAATCCCACCTTCAATTCCAGCTTTTCGCATAGTTTCACGTACCAGATCATGTTTTATTTTATCGATGGAGTCAACTGTCTCCTGCTCAAAATATTTAATATGGATCAGCCGGTCAAAGCTTTTATTAACAATGACATAGATGTACTTGTTGATAGAGCAGCTGAGGACACACCCTTCCTCCTCCCTCCAGAATTGCTTCATGTCTGTGCCTCCACCAAAAAAGCTGATTCTTAGTGGTGTTTTTGTAATAATCAAACCATATCCTCCCTTCTCTTCCTTATGCACCCCGCACCAGGGAGCTGAGATATTATTGCAACAGAACATCTATTAACCACTCAAGCCGGATTTCATAATAACTGACTTGCTTTGCATATCCTTTATGGCTGAGGCATAGACATCTTCAATATTTTCTGCTGTATTCAAGTACGCAACGTAATCACTGATCATATGCTGCAAGGATTTTTTACAGCCCCAGCCCAAAGCCTCCAGCTTTGCCACGGAGGATACGATATGGCGGACATCACCCATCCGGAACTCGCCGTTTATCACAGGTATTAAGTTACTATTCATGGTTTTGGCTACTTCTTTATAAAAGTCCAATACATTGGTGCGGATACCGCTTCCCACATTGAAGGACTGGTAATCTGCCCTTGCATCTTCCAATACTCTCATATTCGCCGCAACCACATCATCAATATGAATATAATCCCTCAGCATATTCCCATCTTCAAAGATCACCGGTGCCTGCTGAAACAGCAACTGGGTTGTAAAGCTGCGTAGAATTCCGGTATACATGTTATAAAAGGACTGCCTTTTCCCCAATACGATGGAATACCGCAAGCAGACAACCGGAATGTTAAGTCTTTTGCCAAGATTAAGGCCAATCATTTCTTGCGTGTATTTTGATATGGCGTATTGGGTATTAGGATGAACCGAGGTCTCCACTGCTTTCTGATTTTCCATCACTTTGTGGCATACCGGGCAGGTATGTTCCCATTGTCCGTTCACCAGCTGTTTCATCGGCCTTGGCATGGGTGTATATTCTCCATGTTCCTTGCAACGATATTGCCCCTCTCCATACACCGCTTGTGAGGATGCTATGACTATTTTCTTAACCTGCAATCCCTTTTCCGCAATGACCTCAAACAACATTGCGGTACCAGTGGTATTAACATCGAAAAAGGTACTGTAATCCGGCAGGTAGCCCTGATGTGCCGCCTCATGAAAAACCACCTCAACTCCCTCAAGTGCCCGGGATACGACAGACTTGTCCCGTACATCCCCGATGACAACCTCTGCATGCTTAGATAAATAGCCGGGCAGGCGTCCTTCCGGATGCACTGGTTCCTTTAATGCGTCTAAGATACGCACTTCATAGCCTTTCGCTAGTAGCGCATCCACAATATGTGAACCGATAAAGCCTGCTCCTCCTGTCACGAGTGCTAACATAATATTCCCCCTTCTTTTTTATGATTCAAGTGTCACTAGGATCATTTAAATTCCCCACTAAGGATCAACTGAACTGCCGCGGTTAAATCCATGACTGAATAGTCAGGTGTTACCTTACCCATGTCCCGATTCTCCCGGCCATATGTCAGTAAAATTGTCTTAAGTGAGGCTCTAAGGCCTGCTTCAATATCGCTTAGCCTGTCTCCGATTAGAATGCCCTGCTCCAGATCCAGGGGCAGTTCATCAAATGCTCTTCGAATCAAACCGTCCTGCGGCTTGCGGCAATTACAGTTTTCCTCGGGGATATGCGGACAATAGTATATCTTGCTAATCATTGCGCCTTGTCGCAGCAAAGCCTCTCGCATCCTTTTATGAATTTCCTCCAATGCTTCTTCACTGATCATTTTATGTCCAATTGCAGCTTGATTCGTTATAACTACTACCGCATAGCCTCTTTCATTCAGCTGACAAATTGCCTCCGCCACGCCAGGGAGAAAATGAAATTCATTCCAGCTCTTTATGTAATCCGGCCTGTCCTCATTGATCACTCCATCACGATCAAGAAATACTACCGGCTGTGTAAGCTCTTCCCGCAGCAGGATCGCCCAGCTGTGACATAATAATTCCAGGATGTCTTCCACCTGTTGTGGCGTACTGCTATCCAGCTGATACAGCACATGGGTATATTCTGCCAAAGCTTGCGGGTCGTTGCCTGTAATTGAAACAACGCGCAGTCCCCTTGCACAGCCAAGTTTTGCAGCCTCGATCAGGTTCTTCTGCGGAGTTTGAGACGAGAATATCATTACCATATCCCCAGCTGAAGCATATGTCCGTAAATATTCGGCATAGGTCTGTTCCAGACACACATCATTGGAAACAGCCGTAAAAAAGGACATATTCTCCGCAAGTGCCAGTACTTTCATACCAAATCCCAGCTTTCCGGTTATTCTTCCTCCTGCATTCTTCATTAAATCATTCGCAAAATGACAGGCCGTAGCAGCGCTTGTCCCATTGCCAATTACAAATATAGTACGCCTTCTCTTTGAAATGCATTTAATCTCATCTAAAACCTGATAAAAAGCGGCTTGGTTGGCAGAGGCTGTTAGTTCTGATACCTTCGCGAGATAGGCTTCCATTGTTTTTGTCACTCTGATACTCCCTTCGTTACCGTACCGGCAGTGCTGTTCCTTTGTATATACTCTGCCAGACTCTTTAATGTTCCCAGCTTGTCCAGGCTAATACTGTCTTCATCTATTTCCAATCCAAATTCCTTTTCCACCTCGACGATTAACTTAATAAAGCTTAAAGAATTAAGGTTCCAGTAATAGAAGCTGTCTTCTGACCTGATGTCCGCAGTTTCATCTACCCCCAGCTTCTCTATCATAATTCGCTTTAGCCTAAGCTCTACGTCGTTCACCATTGATATACTCCCATTCCTCAATCTTGTTCAGACATTCCTGGATACTTAGCCTGCCATGAACCAGCATACTGATAATTCCAGTCATAAACTCCGGGTCTTTGTGCAGAAAAATATTACGTCCTATCGCAACTCCGGCCGCACCGGCTCTTACCGCATCGTCGACGATATAAAGTAGCTCTTTTGTGTTATCCACCTTTGCTCCCCCTGCAATAACGACAGGTATCTGTACACTGCTTACCAGTTCACGGGTATTTTCAAAGCTCCCGGGATAAGTTACTTTAACAATATCCGCCCCCAGCTCCTGGGCCAAACGTGCTGCATGTATAATATGATGAAAATCTCTGGGAAGCTTATGACTATACATCATTGCCAGCAAAGGCATGCCCCATTCCATGCAGGTTCTTGCAACTGTCCCCAGATCTTTTATCATTTGCGGCTCTGTTGTAACACCTAGATTAACGTGTACGGAAACCCCTTCCGCCCCCAGTCTGACCGCTTCTTCCACCGTGCTCGCCAGTACCTTGCAGGTTGGATCAGTGCTTAACATCGTTGAAACCGATAGATGCAGCAGATAGTTTCCTTTTGTTAGCTCCGGGTAATCCGCAATACTGCGCAGGAGGCCTTTATGGAGAATGACTGCATCAGCACCTCCATCCAAAACTTGCCTTATAATGCCTGCATAGTCCGCAATTCCATCAATTGGCCCGAGGGTTGCACCGTGGTCAATGGGAATGATGCAGGTTTTATTGGTAACTGTGTTAATTAACCTTGATAATCTTATACTTTTCCCGTCCATTTTTTATCTCCTCGTATAATAAGTTTATAAGCAAGAGAAATCAGCTTATAATTTATTATTTTTTATGATATAGATGTATGGTCATCTAAGAGGAACTCCCCTCATCCTGTTTCCATCTATATAGTCAATAGT
>JAEWMZ010000167.1 GCA_023392995.1 Bacillota bacterium | reverse complement strand
TATTGAGTCTGAATAACGCTCATTTTCAAAAAATTGATTTATGAGCGATGGTGAAGTGCGCCCTTTTTTAAGGAAACCATATCAAAATCTTTTCTAAATATCTCTTGACATATCACCAGAATGCTTTCCAAATCTTATGCAATTAGTCAATTGCGAAACTCATTAACTGAAGCTATTGTATACACAACAGATACTGTTTCGAAGCGGAAGCTAAACCCAAAGGAAGCGTTGGAGCGAAGGAATAGGATCTGTTGTGTATACAATCATAATAAATATATTGTTTCGTAATTGTCTATCTTATGCAATGAATGCATGATAAATATAGTATGGATATGGAAATATAGAATTATTCATATTTTGCGCAGAATTTACATTTCAAAAGAAGAAAGTTTTCCGCTCTGATCAATTACCTTCGTGCTTTGAAAAGTCTGTTAAAAAGTCTGATGCTTTCATTTGTTCAAAAGAAAGAAAAAAGCCCTTCCAGGCTGCTTTCGTTGAGATAGTATTGGGAACTGAAGAAATAAATTAAATTGGGAACAGAAGAAATAAATTTATTGCCAAGATATATTGTTATGATATAATATCGGAGATATTATATCATAATTCCGGAGTTAAAACAGAGTGTGTATTAATGGCACGAAGTGCTATAGTATGCATTTTTACAGGATTTTAATCGATAGATATATCATAGGCCGAAGCGGAGCGTGTTGTGTGGTTTCTGGCATGAAGCACCACAGTATATATTTTTTCGCATGCTATGATACAGGTAGATATACATCATGGAAAGACAAAAAACTATTAATAAAAATGGTAATAATGGAAGGGGGTGCAAGTCTATGTCAGCACATGCATATTAATGGGGCAATCAAAGACATAGACGTTACTATGGCGAAACAACACTGGAAACCAGGGAATATGCTTTATCCGGTACCGGCAGTTATGGTAAGCTGCGGCAGGGAGGGGGAGAAGCCGAACATCATAACGGTTGCCTGGGCAGGAACCATCTCCACCTCACCGGCGATGCTGTCAATTTCAATCCGGCCTGAGCGTTACTCCTACGGGATTATTAAGGAAACAGGTGAATTTGTTGTGAATTTAGTGAATAAGGAGCTGGTATTTGCCTGTGATTATTGCGGGGTTAAATCCGGTAAAAACCTTGATAAATATAAAGAAATGAAATTGACTCCCAGCAGGTCACAGGTAATAAAGGCTCCTGGAATTGAGGAAAGCCCGGTAAATATTGAGTGCAGGGTTGCCGAGATCAAGCCTCTGGGCAGCCACGACTTATTTATTGCAGAAGTGGTTGGAGTAAACGTTGATGAAAAGTATATGTCCAGTACCGGAAAGTTTAATCTGAATAGTTCCGGGCTGGTGGCTTATTCCCATGGAGAATATTTTGAGCTTGGTAAAAAGCTAGGTAAATTCGGATATTCTGTTCAAAAGAAGCGATGAGACAAGCTTTTTAAAACTTGCGCCCTCAGGTCGTACTGCTTAAGGGCTGCCTTATCCTACAGCTATGACGGAGTATATAGTCAGTATATAGTCCTCATAGCTGTATAATAAGGCAGCCCATTTATAGTTCTTTTATGAAGTTTTAGAAATTTTATTTATTGAAAAAATTGTATGGCATAACCTATGCAGCGGGATGATTGAAAAAGTCCATCAACGGTACAGGACCTTCCAGAATCTCACGTCCGACAAAGAGGGTACGGTCCGGCTTTGTCATAATCGCCCATTTCACCAGAGCAATCATCCCGTTTCGTATCTCGATTCCTGTGATACAACGGGGGTGGACGCAGCTGCCATCGTTGAAGTAAAGAGCATCACCGACGATTGGGAAGACAGACCGATGCGTATGACCACAGATAAGCATTTGATTATTGTCCATAGACCAATCCATTAATCTTTTTTCAACTGTACTTTTCTTATTATGGTTTTTAGAAGCACTTGTGGGGTCTTTAATACCAACCAGCTCTAAAGGTCTCCAAATATATCGAACTAAGAAACGAGAAAGCTTCCAAAGATTATCATTGATCAGATCACCTTGATGTCCATGTGTCAGAAAAATTCGGTGTTTTGTATTCTTATATTGAAGGATCAGACCTTCCAGCATTTTGATTCCAGGAAATAAAGACATAGTTGAATTAATACTGTCACAATAAAAGGAATGACATCGGTTCTTGATATATCTGGGATCGCTCTTTACAATATCGTGATTACCATAAAGCATTAGCAGGCGTTCCTCCCGGTATAATAAGGACATTAACCAAAACGCGTCGCTGTGAGCATTTATGATATCTTCCATATTTCGGTTTTCCCAAAGTTCATCCCCATCGCCGAGTTCAATATAGGTATAATCATTTTCGTAATAATAATACAGAGCCGCAAAGAATAAATTCTGATTTCCGGAAAAATCATCTGCCCAGCTGCCTGTTCCGCGATGGCAATCACTCATAATAATGATCCGGGAGGTGTCGTCAAACTGAACCACCGGCGAGGTGGCAAAAACCTGAGATAGACGCGCAGAGGTTGACAATTTTGGTCACTCCTTCCCGATATCACTTAATTGATCGAGGTATTCCTTGATTGTATTATAGGATTCAAATACCTCTTTTGGTTTACCAATAGCAATCATGCGATTATACATAACGGGGTCAATATTTTTAATCATGTCTAATTTATCGGGAGTATCAGTATAAGAATTCGTCAGAGTATTATAGGAATCACACAGAGCGTTGTTATTACGCATCATCAGGTAATCGGTTAAAGCGGTTCTGGTGAGCGGTTGCCTCATATGTGGTTTATCATAGCGAACTAAAACGCGTCGACCTTGAACTTTGTATTCGTCTGGTTTGTAGCCGGCTTCCTTTAAAGCATTTCCCAGAACATTCGCCATTTTTTTGTCATACAGCATCAGCTCAATATCCATGGATAAGTCCGAGGGCTTGGTATATTCACCGAGCTTGAAGCCGGTAAGCCACCAATGATAGCCGGTTCTGGTAAATAGGAGATTACCTTTTTTGCGTAAGATGAAGGACATATTGATGCATTCTTCATCCGATACACAATAATAAAACGTACCGCTGAACAGCCCAGGGATGCTTACATTGGAATCGCTGGTATTATAAATACCAACCTCTGCACCTGTGTTCATACCATACTGGCCTTTCCAAAATTCAACCAGCCATCGTTTTCCGCCATATTCGAAAGTAATGGGTTCACAATCTATGATCATGCTTAAAGCAGCGCTTGCTTCATCATATAACCTGCAATAGCCAAGCTTTCGTTGCCAGGGATTCATAAGGGAATAGAAAATGTCTTGGTAAGGCTCATATGCAAAACCGAAAGGCTCAATCTCCTTATTAAGCTCCTTAACGCGTTCAGGCTGATTCTCTAATATATCGGAAACCGGGCGTATTATCTTACGTTTGCGATTTTTTATCAGGTGTAGGCGATATAAGGCGTATACAATTAGCATTAGAATGCCGCCAAAAATGATAACCGAGCCCATGTTTTGCGCTATAATTGCCAAACCAACCGCATGAAATAACGTGTAATTCATACCTACCGTAAGCATAGGACAGCTCCTTTCTTTACGTTATATACCATCATATTCGCAAGTCGCTGTAGTGGTTCAAGAGTGGAGGCAGTGTTGAGAAAAAATGATCCCACATATTGACTTATTATGAATTTGGCGTATAATGAGGCAGGAAAATGTGAAAACTGTCATAGAATTTTGACGTTCTTTCGCGGGAATAAGTTTTAAGATAATTATGAGATATAGAATAGGGATAGCAATTGCAAAACAAGATACTATTTGCAATTACCTAAATTAGGAATAACGAAAGGATGAAGACGATGAGTGAATGTTCCAGCAATTGTAATAGCTGCAGCAGCTCCGGCTGCTCTGATCGCAAGGAAAAGCCGGATTTTTCCGTGCAGCCTCATGAAATGAGCAATATCAAGAAAGTAATCGGTGTTGTCAGCGGAAAAGGAGGAGTAGGCAAGTCCCTGGTAACCTCCTTAATGGCTATTAATATGAATCGCAGAGGATATCGAAGTGCAATCCTGGACGCTGATATCACCGGACCCTCCATACCAAAAGCATTTGGTATCAAGGAAAAGGCGCAGGGCAGTGAGATCGGTATCTATCCCGTTACAAGCAATACGGGAATAGACATAATGTCCATCAATCTCCTGTTAACCAATGAAACAGATCCTGTAGTATGGAGGGGGCCAGTTATTGCCGGCACCGTAAAACAGTTTTGGTCTGATGTTATATGGAATGATATCGACTTTATGTTTGTGGATATGCCTCCGGGAACCGGAGATGTTCCTTTAACCGTATTTCAATCCCTGCCGATTGACGGCATTATTATCGTCACCTCTCCGCAGGAGCTGGTATCCATGATCGTTGGAAAAGCTGTGAAGATGGCTAAAATGATGAATGTACCTATTCTTGGACTGGTTGAGAATATGTCTTATTTCACCTGTCCGGATTGCGGAAAGGAATATGAGATATTCGGGGAAAGTAAAATTGCAGAAGTGGCAGAAAGCTTTGAAATACCGAAGTTTGCCAAGATTCCGATTAACCCTAAGCTGGCGGGTGCCTGCGATAAAGGGATGATTGAACTATTTGAAGGCGATTGGTTGGATCAGCTTGCGGATACCGTTGAGAAGTTAGCTTAAAAAGCTGGATAGAATAAGGACAATGTACCCCGCCCGATACGGAAAGTAAGGGTGAAGCCATTGTCCTTTATTTTTTATACATGTCCATTGAAACTGTTTTTTAATGATGCCAGGAAGCGATCTGTCACTCATAGCCATACAACCCTAAGGTGGTGGAGTGTCGGATGTGGAAGGTTTACAGTTCACACTAAGTGACAATTGTCCTTTAGGGGGCTAGATGCAGGATATGAAATGCACCGGTCGAAGATCAGCGGAGAGCCTAGTTGCTCAGTTCCCTAACGTTTAGAGCCTCCTTCATGCCGGAGGAATAATGAAGCTTATAATCATCGGTAACATAAACGGCATAGATAT
>JAEWMZ010000164.1 GCA_023392995.1 Bacillota bacterium | reverse complement strand
AGTTTTCAGACACACCCTAGTTGGTAACCACCTGACTAATAACACCACGCAATAGAATATCTGTGACCGAAGCTTGTATTTCCTCACCTTTGTCGGATAAAAAGATCCAACTATGATATATTGCTTGAAAAGCATAGGACACCGTCTGAATATCACACGAAAAACGTAAGCCGTGATGATACAGTGATTGCGCAGCATCAAAATTCTGTTCCTGAAATGCCTGGAGTCTTTCCTTTGAAACCTTACGGGCAATCAGCTCCATTGTTACAGTATCTATCTGAACTAAAATTGGATATTGCAGCATCAACTTGTACATTGCGTCAAACACTTGACGAACTCGCTCTGCTCCCGACAAATTTTTATTCTTCTTCAACAGAGTGTCGATCTCGGTGAAAATACTTTGCTGTATACTTTGAACAATATCTAAAAATAAATATTCTTTACATTCAAAAAAAGTATAGAACGAGGCCTTTGCGATTCCTACCGCAGCTACTAAATCATCTATCGTAACCTTCTTAATTCCATATAGGGTAAATAATCTTTCTCCTTCCGTGAGAAGCTTATTATAAATTCTCTCCTTTTCCTGCTCTCCAAAACGCGGCATATCTTACCCTCCATTTAATCGCCAGCTACTTAAATCGAATATGTAGAATTTGACTTCTGTTATTTGTTGCAGGCAAGACATTGAGCAGCCTAAGAATCCATGGCTGACGCTCTCTCAATAGGTTCCCCGCACTCCAGGATCGAATTAATTCTATCCTAGGACTTAACTTCTCGATATCCCTGGCACTATCAATTCCCCATAAAAAATTACTGCTTATTTTTTTATTTATAAAGTAACTGTGAACTACATCAAAAAACATATCAGCCCCTGGAAATATCAGCGACAAATGTGTAAGTATTTGCCCTACTTCTTCTTCGCTGAAATACATTAGTAAGCCCTCAGCAATAATAATATTTCTGCTGATCTCCGTTATTTTTATTTGCTCTGTCCATGTTGTATCCAAGACGGAAGCCGCTATGAAATGGACACGTTCACCTTCAGAAAAGAATTGTCTTCGTAACTGGATTACATGCGGCAAATCAAGATCATACCATTTTATAAGGCTATTGTCTATCCTGGATATTCGCGTGTCTAGTCCAGCTCCCAGATTGATGATATTGATCTCTGATTTTTGAGCCAGAAGGTTTTCAACTTCTTCGTCTATTATCTTGGTACGAGCCAGAATACCCAGCGTTGATATCTGGCCACCATCTATAATTTTATGTTCCAAATTCATTGATTCAATGATTTCTACGGACTTTTTATCAATAATTACCGGATTGCTCCTTACCGTTTCAGCGGCACGTGCTGACAGTGGGATAAATAACGTTTCTGAAACTGGCAGCAAATCAATGCTATTATCTTCTTTCATCTTCCTCACCCCTATTCTTAAAATTTGCCCCACAGATATTACAAATTTTATGTTCGAACTTCACATGAGTATTTCCGCAATTCTGGCATTCATATAAACCATTTTTAATTGGTATACGAGTTTTGGTGTTCGCCAAAAAATAATCATTCATTTTCTTGTCCTGATGAAATTCGACCTTTAGTAAAAGAAGAAGAAAGAGAAAAATCATAGCTCCTACGATCAGAGACAGCTTTGCAAAGGAATAAATCAACTCTTGCTTCGTAATTAGCCATATTACATTGCTTATCGCAGGTATAACAAAGAAACAAATCAAGGCACCGGATAATATCTTATAACCATAATTGATAGAATTTATTTTTTTCAACTCAATCCCTCCTTATATATACCATATATTTATTTTAGTATATATAGTATATATAAAAACTATTGGGGTTGTCAATATTTAGTAACCAAATTCTTTAATAATATCATCCCGTCCCTCTTATTAAGCAGAGCAGCAAGAATTCTATGTCTGCTACTCCTGGCTATCTGTCTCATTATCGATCAAAACATCTAAGATATTATCACTAAACTGCTCCTTCAAATACGCTTTTCCAGAAGGCTGCTGCTCCAGATACTCTCTGCGGATTTGATTCACAATACGCAGTACCTCTTCCTTTAGCTCCTTCGCAGACAGTCTTGCCGCACCCTGCCCCATAATAATCAGCTGTTCCAAGGCATCCGAGGTCGCTACTGTAACCCGATGCTTTCTTGCCATCTCATGGGTAACCTTCTCGATATATTGATCCGCGGTTTCGGCCTCTTTCGTATATACAACATGAATGTTATGATAATCCTGTATCGCCCCAACTCCGCCCTTCACCTTGTAGGCATCGAATACCAGGATCAGTACGCACTTCTTAAAGCCCTGATAATTACAGAGAATATCCATCAGCTTTGTTCTCGCTGCGTCCATATTTAGCTTTGCTAATTCATTCAGCTCTTCCCAGGAGAAGATAATATTATAACCATCCACTAGCAAGTAGTCCTTTATTGCTTCCGAGTCATTTGAATATAATCCGTTTCGATTGGTATTTTGATAATTAATCTGTTCCCTGGCTGAAGTATGTTTCTTTTCATATCCAAGGCTTCCCTGAGACCGATTTATTCTCTGCTTTATTGGTCCAAAGGTTCTGACAAAGATATCTTCCAGTTCCTGATCCATCTTAAGAGAATCACTGTACCTTGTATCCGCTTTTCCACCTGTAGTATTCTGCCTTCCTCCGTTCGATCTGATCGTTGGTATTTCAGACTGGTTTACTTGCATGTCACCCTGGCCTTCGTTCCAGGAACTCCCTGGCAAAGCCTCCACATAGTCATCTGTCTTGGGCGGCTGCCAGCCACTGTCCATATGCATGAAATCTTCTACTTTATCCCACTCTACCAAAAAACCAGCCCCATTGGCACAGAATACTGAACTTGTCGGATTGTTTAAATCACTTTCACTGTCATATTGATATGCAACCACCACTTCTTCGGTATTATGGCAAGGCGCATAGCCCTTTAGGGAGCAGAATAACCTGCCCCGACCTCTGGTATAGGCATTCACCTCATTCAGATAACCTTCCATGGATGCAACCGGTACACTTCCGGTAAGGACCGCCATATCCTCTTTCATCTCCGGAGGATCAAATATTCCGCTCATCCGCTGAATATCGGACATAGCTCTTCCAACAGACTCTGTTGGAACCTCCAATGTAAATTGATAATAGGGCTCCAAGAGAATACTATTTGCCTTCTTTAACCCTTGGCGTACAGCCCGGTAGGTTGCCTGCCTGAAGTCTCCGCCTTCCGTATGCTTAAGATGTGCCCGCCCGGTCAGCAGGGTGATCCTTAAATCTGTAATCGGGGAACCGGTCAATACGCCAACATGCTCCCGCTCTTCCAGATGAGTTAGAATCAAATGCTGAATATTACGGTCTAACACATCCTCACTGCATCTGGTATAGAACTGCAGCCCACTTCCTGCTTCTCCCGGTTCCAATAACAGATGTACCTCTGCATAGTGGCGCAGCGGCTCAAAGTGTCCTACCCCAACCACCGGTTCTAGAATCGTTTCCTTATAGACAATATTCCCTGTGCCAAATTCCACCTTAACTCCAAAGCGTTCCAGGATAAGACTCTTTAATATCTCAAGCTGTATTTCCCCCATTAGCTGTACATGAATCTCTTTGAGCTGTTCTGACCATACGATATGCAGCTGTGGGTCTTCCTCCTCCAACTGCCTTAATTTTGACAGCATCGGTGTAACCTCACAACCCTGGGGCAGAATGAGCTGATAGTTTAAAACTGGCTGCAGACTGGGCATGTCGGATATTGCTTCTATTCCCAGTCCCTCTCCAGGATAGGTTTTATTTAAGCCTGTAACCGCACATACCGTTCCTGCGGCTGCTTCCTCAACAGCCTCATATTTTGAGCCGGAATAGATACGGATCTGATCCACCTTCTCATCCCAGTCCTCCTTCTTTTCTCCTGATGGTTCAGAGTGCTTACGATTCGTCAGCAGCATCTTCACCTTTAAGCTTCCACCGGTAATCTTAAGAAAGGTCAATCGCTTTCCCTGATCATCTCTTGAGATCTTAAAAACCTTTGCACCGAATTGTTCCGGATAAGAAATGGTTTTGCTATAGTTTGCGACCCCATCCAGGAATTCTTCTACTCCCTCCACCTTAAGGGCGGAACCAAAATAGCAGGGGAATACCCTCCTCCCTGCTATTAATGTTATAATATCACTTTGTGCAATGGTCTGATTCTCCAGGTATTTCTCTAATATGTCTTCATCACACATTGCCAGATTCTCATGAAATTCTACCGATTCCTGACTGTTAAAATCGATGCAAGCATCACTTAATTTGCTTTTCAGTTCCTCCAGCAATTTACTTCGATCGGTACCCTCCATATCCATCTTATTCACAAATACAAAGGTAGGGATTTGATAACGCTTTAACAGCCTCCACAGTGTCTCTGTATGCCCCTGAACGCCGGCACTGCCACTGACAACAAGTATCGCATAATCCAGTACTTGCAGTGTTCTCTCCATTTCCGCTGAAAAATCCACATGCCCCGGTGTATCTAATAGTGTGATCTCCTGCTCCTTATGATGAAAGACCGCCTGCTTGGAAAATATGGTAATACCTCTTGCCCGCTCTAATTCATAGGTATCTAAAAATGCATTTTTATGATCTA
Organism: Bacillota bacterium; assembly: GCA_023392995.1. Classification (GTDB taxonomy): domain Bacteria; phylum Bacillota; class Clostridia; order Lachnospirales; family Lachnospiraceae; genus Mobilitalea. The sequence continues at coordinate 149 of JAEWMZ010000164.1, read as the reverse complement.
CTCTACCTAATTTTCTGATACTGCCGGTGAGATACAGCAGGCTTTCCGCCAAGGTTGTCTTTCCTGCATCCACATGTGCCAATATTCCGACTACCAACTTCTTCATTCCCTGTCTCCTGTTACATTTTTCTTTCTTCTGTGAATCGATG
>JAEWMZ010000162.1 GCA_023392995.1 Bacillota bacterium | reverse complement strand
ATTTTCTCGGCAAATGGCTTTCAAAATAGGAAAACAAGCTAAAAAATGCTTTTTAACTCCTTCTAAAGCATTTTGTTACGAGAGTGATTTGTGCAAATTCACGAATGACTTTTTGAAATGGTGCTTTTGACACCCTAATCCTATCTAGTTTTTATGGAATTTCCTTTACAAAAGCTTTTCATATAATTTAAACCAAGGCAGATTGTATTCACTCAAGCCCAGGTCTACTGTGGCGATGTATTGAAAACCACATTTCTCGTATAACCGAATAGCAGGTAAATTATTTGTGTTAACATCAAGACGGAGGGATTTCATGTTTGTTTGACAGCCAAGGCTTGAGGCAAAGGCTAAGAGAGCTTGCCCAATCCCTTCTCCGGAATGATCAGGATGTACTACAAAGGTGTATATGACAAAAACTTCGGAATAGTCTAATTCCCTTTGCCATTTGACGGGCAGGTATGCAGGTTCCGGTTCATGGCGCAGTATCATTGAGCCGACTATTTTATTACCGGCATCAGCAACAGCTACATATAAGCATCCTTCCATAATACCGGTTTCAGCAGTTTCTCGAGTTGGATAAATCCCCTTTTTCCAGCCCGGATAGTTTGTTGTAGCAGCCAGGTGGTCATTCAGTGTATTATATAGCAGCTCAAGTTCGGCTACGTCTTGTTCTGTTCCAGGTCGTATTGTTAGATTCAATAGGAGTACCTCTTTTTTCTTATTAGTGTAAGTAGTGATTCAATGATTATTTATTCTCTTAATATTTTTGACATGGCCTTTCCTTTTGCGAGTTCATCAATTAACTTGTCCAAGTACCTGATTTGGCGCATTAACTCATCTTCTATCTCCTCGATTCGATAACCGCAGATCACACCTTTGATCAGTACAGCCTTCGGATTAAATTGGGGAGCTTGCTTGAAAAATGCTTCCATATCAACTTCTTCGGTAATTTGCTGCTGTAAAGATGATTCATCATATCCAGTAAGCCAAAAGATGATTTGATCTACTTCTTCCTTTGTTCTTCCCTTCCTCTCAGCTTTCTGTATATAAAGCGGGTAAACACTGGAAAAAGACATTGTATAAATACGTGGTTTATCCATAAGAGATGCTCCTTTGACTATTTTTTTATAAGGTTAAATTCCGCTCAGTAATCTGCACTCATTTTTATGAGAATTAGAAGCGAGTTTTGAGTTTGGCAATTGCTTATTTTTTATTCGGTTTTCGCTTAATCAAAAGCAGCTTTTCAAGATCAGGAAAGAGCGAGGTGTCTACGGGTTGGAACATCATCCATTTTCCATCATGGTAGGTTGTGGAGGTATCATAGATTTTTTGTGCTTCTAAAGAATAATCACCTCTGGAGGCTTCAAATTTTGCTCGTTCCTCTTTCCCAAAAATGATCATAAAGCCAAATACAGTTTCTTTAGCGTACAAAGCACAAAGTGTTTTCCCGCCTCTGCGGTATTTATATTCATATTTCCAGGCCTTTCCGCCACTGTTCCAAAGCTGATCCATATCATATCTGGATTCAATTAAACCACTTAACTCTGTCCAAACTTTATATAAAGGCTGTCCAAGCAGAGCGGTCATGTCTTCCTTTGTTGGTACTTTTTCAAGCATAATTGATACCTCCTGTGGTAAGTTGATTGATGGGTAAGAAAACTTTATAATTGATTCAGGTTATGCTGATTCATATAACAAAATCTGCAAGGTTTTTCTTTTGTTTCAAAAGTATTACTATTTATTCTTCAGCTTTATTGGTATAAATGTTTCCATCTGAGCCCAGCCCTGTGCCTTTATAATCTCAGGAGGGGTAATAATGTGACCCATAGCATAGTGATTACTACGAGTATCCAACGCCAGCACCTCAGAATCCTCGATGTATTGTATCGCGGCCTTATATAGTTTTCCATTTGCTTCTTCGTCCCCATCCTTGTAGACATAGGTTAAGTAGTAGCCGCCTTCAAAATCAATTACTTCATTACCTCCCTTGTCCATGTCTTCACTTAAGGCCCATATCCATACAAGACCTTGTTTTTCCTCATCAAAGAATAAGAAGTCGCGAGGCATGAAGCTATCTCGACTACATGGCTTAATTGCTGAAAAATATTGATCGAATTTTCCTAACACTCCCGCTGGAGAAAAATCAAAATTCTGGTCTACGCCGGAAGAAGCGGCTTTAAAATTGGGCAAAGAGATCATTCTAAAATTCATTTGTGACCCTCCTGGTATCAGTTGATTTGTTCTATATTAATTCCTCAAGGCCTTCTACTATTAAAAGGTGTCTAATTGATGTTGCAAAGCATCAGTAAACTTTCCGATATGTATCCCATCTACAAAGGAATGATGCACCTGAACAGAAAACGGAAGAATTATTTTTCCTGCTCTCTCAACGTATTTTCCCCAATCGAACAAAGGAGTGGCATTATCTTTTTTCCCTGAGTTAGTATGTGAAATGTGCATATAGTTCACCCAAGGCATGGGAGAAAACTGAAATACATCATTACCCAAAGGACCTGTAAAATACTCTTTTTGATTTGCTGCTTTTTGAGCAGCTATAGTAACATATTCCTCTAAGGTATCCTGCATTTCTACATTTACAACTTTAAAAAGTTCGCTATCCTTGTCCAGATAGGTAAAAGCCGTATTAATCCTGTCAAAAAGGACGATATGATTATCTAAGAAGCGATAGCGAAACTCCTCAATATCATTCGCACATTTGGAAACCAAAAAAATAAGCGAAAAAGTAAAAGAATACTTTAGACCCCGGATTTTAGATAAAAAATTTGTTATATCAAGCTCAAAGGTAACGCAATAGCAAGGCTCTATGCTATTTCGAAATACTTGACAATGAAGAGCTCTTTTCCAAGTAGCTTCATCGATAACTTTATAATGTTCATCCATAATAAGTATTGCCCTTTCTTCTGATTCTAAATAACTTAATCAATTTCCTGAACTCTTCCAACTTGTCCATCCGTTAGCATTACTTTGATACCGTGAGGATGAGAGCTGCTGTAGGTCAGTATTTTTGCGACAGTTCCGCTGGTTAGTTTTCCTGTTTTTTGATCTGATTTTAATACGATTTTTACTGCCGCACCAATTTTAATATCCGATCTGCTTTGTCCGTTCAATGTCCTCAGCTTCTCCTTATTTTATAATTTTTGCTAGTTCCTTTGAGGTTCTTTGATATTTTAAGTTCTTCTTGCAGAACTGTCTTATCTTTCTCCGATCAGGTATTCTTACTATCTTATGGATGTATCTGAAATCCTTCATTTACACTGAAAAAGTAGGGTCCGCAGGACTCTTCGTGGGTTTGCACATAGGTCCAATTTTCTACTGGATCAAAAATATAAAGGTCAGATCGATCCATAGCATTGTCAAAATCTAAGTCTTCTGCTTTCAGTAAAGAAGCATTTTTTATAAGATAAGCTTCAGGGGCATACTGAAAGAATAAATAGACCGTATCCTTTTCTAGCTGGTTAAAGGCTACCCGAGCTTCTTCTGATTTCAATGACTCCAGCAAATTAAAGCTGAAGATATGCCATTTATACTGATCATTATATCGCCTTGACTGCTTCTTTGCCTGCTCTGAAACCCTTGCTGCAAAGAGCTCATCCCATTGTGCTGCTACAGTACTCTTTTCAACTGGAATAAACTCCAACCCACGTTCAGAAAGGGTTTGAAGATATTGCCGATATTCAAGATCGAGAATGTGTTCATCGTATTTGCTAATGCTATTCCAGATAGCATCCAATAAATTTCTTCGGATTTCTTTTTCAGAAGCATCTTGCAGTGCTTCTATCTCCTCGTCCAACATTGACATAGCATTAAAGTCTAATATTTTACGTGCTATACTTTCCATGTTATTCACCTCGTAGGATTTTTCATATATGGTTTTGGTTATTTATATTATCACTATTATTGTAATACAAATTCTTTGATTTGTTAAATGCAACTAAAAAGTTAATGCTAACTAAGAATGCCAAAAGGATAAAGATCAAAGCTATTCCTGGAATGATCAAAAACAGGAAAGTTACAATATTAAAAATTGCGAGAAGATTCCAGGCAGATTTAAGACCTATTCCGTTGAAAAGCGTACGGTATTTTTGCTCTAGTTCAATTACACCCATAACGATCTGATATGAAATATACAAAGAGATTGCAAGAGATATTATGGAAAGAACGTAAGACAATCCACCAAGGGAAGTAGATAATCCAAATAAAGCCAATAGATATAGAATGCCGGTATAAACTGCCATACTTGCCGCATAGGGCTTGACTTTAATAAATATGTCACTTTCTCTTGCCATTTCTTCTAATCCGCTGAGCATAACGATGTAACCTGCAAAGTCTGGAATGAGTCCGATTTGAGAGTTGCCGATGTTAAGATTAAAGTCCAGAAATATTAATATAAATCCCGTAAATATATTCTTCATTTTAGTGTTCTCCCTTCTATTCCCGCGCTACTAAAGTAAAAATTGTTTTGATCCTCTTAAAATCTGCTTTTAGGATTTCTTTTATTGGTGAATAAATATTTTGTAAATTGATTATAGAGATGAATGATGACATTACCTCATTAACTATAAGGTCATAATGAAAAGCTTTCTGTTTTTAAACCACAATAATAACGGCCTTTTAAAGCAGTGAACTGCAATACACAGTAATCCGGATCTGTTACCCCTTTTTTGTAAAAAATAGTGTCTCCGGTTTGCCAAATCTCCTGTTTTATCCAAGGTTCCTCTAATACCTTCATTGTTCCAATGAGCATAACTCCTTCATAACGAAAGCGTCCTTTATTAAAAAAGTAGATGCTAGATTTCTCATTACTTCTAAATTGATTTACACGCATAGAGGAGGTGTTAGTGGTGAAATAAAAGCAGTTTCCATCTATTTTACGAGGCATTAACATGGCTTTCATATTTGGAAAACCCTCATTGTCTACAGAAGAAATAAATGATACTTTCTGCTTTTTAATGAACTCAAATATTTGTTCTTTCATTTTCATAGTAGACCCTCCATCTAGATTTATTTTGAAATTGGTTAAAAGGTAGAATGGTTCAAGGGAGCTTTGTTTGACTTAAAAAGCCCATGGCTCTTTTCACAATCTCCATTTGTTCTGTTGAGGTCAATTTCTCTAAAAGAAGAAATGCAACTCCAGGGGCTGTCTCCGGGCAATAGGAAGTAATAATATTTGCATCTACTACGATGGGTTCGTTAACTACAACTACACCAAATTCGGCAAGCTGCTTTTGCCGGTGGGCATCATTTAGATGATAGGTGGTTGCTCGCCTTCCTTTTAGCACTCCACTTTTTCCAACGGGTAATGCGGCAACGCATATGGTTGCTATTATTTTGCCTTTTTTATCAAATTCCCGTACTAGATTTAAGAAGCGTTCATCGTAGGCTTCCTCATAAAACCCAAACTCATCAAATCCACCCGGGATTGCTAATGCATCATAATCATCTACAGCTATCTCTTCTATAGTTTTGTCAACGATAACAGGGATACAGAAGGTACTTACAACTTCTTTTTGAAAGCCACAGGTCACCACGGACACATCGTTGCCATAATCTCTTGCCCATCCCATAACATCGATAAAAGGGCTGAATTCCATTGTTTCAAATCCTTTTGCCAGAAATACTAAAGTTTTCATTCTTGCCTACCTCCTTTTTCAATTCTGTATGTGAAATGCTCTGCATTTCACACTACTCACTTTATTACAGAATGACTATAAATATAAAATTCTTCCTGATTTGCTTGGTATTTCTTCTCCAGTTTTACTAAACCGTTGTCAAATTGTTCCGCTTCTTCTTCCTCGAACTCAAAAACTGGACTTTGATGGTAGCACCATTTTCTACCATCCAGAATATCCGGCTTGAGCTCTTTTACCAGCATAGCTGTTGGATATGTACCATTTTCAAGACATATATTATACTTTTTACAACTCTTAAAACCGCGGCTAACATAATTATAGGGATTCCCAAAGATAACAATTACATCATATCCGAGTTCAACTGCTTGTTCAAACGAATACTCCAGTAGCTTTTTTCCATATCCCATCCTCTGATATTCCGGTAAAATACAAACTGGACCGAAGGTAAGGATATCTTTTTCTTCTCCAGACTCATCAATTAGTTTTGCTTTGGTATACATAATATTGCCGATGATCTGATCATCAACTTCAATTACCAGATCCAACTTTGGCAGAAAGTCTTTGTGAGAACGCATAATATGAACTAAATAGTGTTCATTGCAGCCCGGAATATATAAATTCCAAAAAGATTGCCTGGTGATCTCTTCTACTCTCTCATAATCGGTTGTTTCTTCATTCCTAATTGTAATCATTTTATCCATTATAAAACCTCCAGTGATTTTATTATCCTTAGAGCACGTTTAACACACTAACGGACATTCAGCCTTTAGGCTGCTCAATTCCGGATGCGAAATGCTCTGCATTTCACACTATACTTAGAATACTTAAATATTTGATCACATTAAAAACAGGATGGTGAACGATAAGAATTGGTTTTGTGTATATTTATCAGGTTATTTATTTCTTCTTATTGAGATAAAAGGATATGACATTATCCATATTTCTGTGGGCAAATATCTTTCCGCTCCCGGTGGTCAGGTTGTAAACGACCGACCACTGTAGCTTATCGACAGCTCCGTCCATCACACCAACTTTTGCAAGAAGAGAAACCGCCTGATTTTCGCTTAACAGGCCGAAATTCTTATTAATCTCAGCTTCTACTGTATTGTAGCGTTCAAACTCAGTAAAGCCCTCCCCAATATTCACATTATTATATGCTATGAAATTTGAAGCAATTTGATAATCCGCATCTGTTTCTACGGTCTGCAAATTACCGTCATAATACTCCACAAGGACAGAATGACCACTGGCATCAGCAATTAAATAATGGCAATCATTTCCACCCGAAAAATAAATGTTGTATTGTTTCAGAAGCTCCACTGCTTCGGCTGTGGTAGCGGCTTTATCAAGTACAAGACGGATCGAGGTGGTAGTATTCAGTGTGACCTTATTTTCATCTTTTTCAATATCAGACTCTGGGACAGCCAGGAGTGCAATCGCTACCCCTTTTTCGTTTACTCCGTCAAAGGGAAGAAATGGAGCAGCTAGAGCTAAAAAACTGTCAAAATTCAAGCCGCTGGGCAGATAGTCAGCGGAATATCCGGCAAAGGCCAGGTTTACTGTAGACACAGAGGCATAGCCTCCTGGAGGATTTGTGTAAAGCTGCAAAGACGGTGCATATGTAAAATCAAAGTTTCTGCCATAGAGAATATCACCGTTTTCATTTTTGGTAACGAATGCTGTGCAGCCGTCACCTGTTACGCCTAAATCAATCGGCAGTCCTTTCAACAAGCGCTTCGTTACAAAGGTCTCGATGTCTGAGTCACTCTTTGCACCGGTTTTTAAAAAATCATTAAAACCATAATCTCCATAATAGGTCATCTGAAAGAGACCATAATCGTCTAATTTCTTCAAAGAAAGTAAACTTCGGATTTCATTCCCAAACAGAGCGACTGCAGTAAGAAGGATGATTAAAAATAAGCTTAAAAAAATGATTCTTATCCTCTTTCGATTTTTTGACTGGCTTTTCATGTCTTATCTCCTTAATAAAAGCAAAAGTTTTTAACTCAGCTTTTTATTTCTATGAAAGGTAACAAATTCAGGCAATACCTTCATATAGGGTTGAAATCTATTAGGTTTGCAATGTATATTTATTAATTTATATTCCAGGGATTTATGCCTTAACTAATAATAAAATTTTCTCCGTTTGCAAACTTCCTTCCATGCTCTTTCGTTCCAACAATGCATTTAGATGAGAAAAGAATTCTCTTGCATCCCGAAAATCTTCGTGGCACATGCGAAGCATTACACGTCCGTGGCAAGTTAAGCGCTTTTGACCTTCAAACTCATAGCGTGTTTTTGCGAGGCAGCCTTTGGCGTAACAACCGACACAATCGTTCAATGCAGAAAAGATTCGTTTTGCAAGAGGAAGATCGGATTTTGCTATTTCAGCAAGTATTTCATTCATATAATCGGACCTGCGGTGCCAGGTTTCTGGTTTCCCGTTGTATACAATGTACCAGCTGAAGCTGTGAGAAAGTTGATTGTCATTTACTTGCACTGCATATGAAATACCAAAATTGGATGCAACGTATGTAATTTTTTCACCTCTTTTATCAATCGAACGTTTAAAAGCAAATAGCTTTAAAGCTTTCAAAAAGTCATTCATTTGGATTAGTTGACTTTGGTATTCCCCGGGTAAACTAGTGAGTATGGATTCAAAGGTAGGTTTTGAACTTTCAACTGCCACCTCTTGTACGGGTAGTTCATTTGATATGCGATGAATAACCGGAGCTTGATCCTCAAACTCTGCTACTGTTATTGATTTTATACTGAGTGTGGAGCCTTTGGACACAGCAAATCCGATTTCAAAGCCTTCCTGGTTTATAGAACTTAAATTGCTGGCTTTCATATAAGGTGATTTGCTGGAATAAAAACGTTCTTCACTATCAATCAATATTTGCATTTCAGTTAAATTAAAGATGATAGTGACATCAACAAATTTGGATAACGGTATCCTATTATCAAAGAGACAATGATCCTGATTAGGCTTTCCTGACGGCTTGGCGATATCTTCTATTTTACGGTTATCGGAGGTAGCAAACGCAATATGTCCATCTCCGACCAGTAGAATAAAGGATGGAAAGTCCAGCTTAATCTTCATATCTAAACGAAAAGGGATATGGTATTTAGCAGGTAATCTTATAAAATGTCTTTTCATGCTATCTCCAGTTAGATTAAAAGCGGCAGAGGTAATTGAAGTAGTTGTCCAAACATGGAGAGTATCGCCGGAAAAATTTGTTTCGACATTCCCTCTGGAAATCAAAGTGGTCAAATCAATTATATTCTCTTTCATTCTATAAAATATCCTTTCCTGGGAGTTGCTTTTTATATATAGAATAGTTCCAACATCAAAGTCTTTTATAGTAACAACTTTTCCATAGTTCTTAAAAATACCTGATTTAAGAACTTTATCTAACCGTCCTAAAATTTTTGAAATGTAATTCTCATAAACATGCTATAGTTCTTTCCCAAGCATAATGAGATGAAAGCCCCGATCATAGGCATTAGGCTGTATCCCAATTACACGAAATCCGTGTTCAAGATACCATTGATAATCAATACGGTCACAGGTGAGTTCCTCAATTGCTTTTGGAATATTCGTTATCTTTTGATCATGAATATTAAATCCGATCGAGCCGATGCCGCTTCGAAAGGTCATATAACCTTTGCTTCGAGCATATTCTTCAGCAACTTCAAACAATTCTCCCAGCTTATGTTCCAGTTTAAAGGAACCATTATCATTAAAACCACTGCACTCAAGGTCGAGTGCCCGGTATCCAACGAACTCTCTGCATAAAATCCAGCCTTGCGGATGTTCCATATCTTCACCAAGATACCAGCCCACTGTTTTTATGGTCTCATTAATATTGCTAAGCTGTTCATAAGCACCGTCATAATCCCACCAGTCTGGTTTTATAGTAGACATGAGATTGGCAACAGCCGGAATGGCTGCTGGTGTTAATTCATATACATTCATATTAGATCTACTCCTTTACTGGCTTATGTATTTTCTGTTATAATCTCGGATCTATCAGATTAATTTCATGAATGCTCCTGTATTTCCTTCAATGACTTTTGAATATCCTTATAAACTAATGGCTGCATACTATCTGAAAAAGTGGAAATATCCGCTTTATGTAAAGCAGAAACAATATCTTTTTTTAATTCGGGTTTATGATCGGCAATCAAAGGTAATAGCTTTATACATTGCCTTGCAGTAATTGGTGACTGATCCGATAGATGCATTAGATATTTGTCTATGATCTTTCAAAAGCAATGCAAAGGTTTCATCTATAGGATTGTTCATTAGTGAGTCTCCTCCTAGATTAATATAAGTTTAAACAGCCCGCTGATCGGATCAAAAATAAATCCATTCCTTTCAAGGAGCTTTATGGAGTCAGCATTTTCCGGAACAGGATCAGCAACAATTTGTATTGGATTTTCAAGAGAGCTGATAAACCGGCATAATTGCTGAAGAATAACGCTGCCAAGCCCTTTCTTTAGAAATAGTTCTTCTCCGATAAGATAGTCTATGGCAAAAGTACCTGGTGGCTCATTGTCCCATTCAAAGCCCTTTGGTGTCTTAGAACAATCATAATATTGGCAAAATCCAATCGGAGTGTTCTCATACATTACAATAAAATGATTTAACCAACTAAAATAGCCGCTATCATTCCGGATTTCTTCCATCCACTCTTCCGGCTCGCCATACCACCTTTTTATGTACTCTTTATTTAGCCATGTTTCTATACAGAAGAAATCTTCTTTATTAGAGGGACGAAGGTAAATTAAATCCTTATTAAAATCGATTGACATATCTTTAGCCTCCTAAAATTATGGACTTTTTCTTGATTTCCTGACGCTTACCTATTATTCATTATAATAAACTGTTAAGAGCTCTTGTTAACGCAGTATCCCAAGGTCTTGCGTCGATCAAAGGAATTCCATTCCTCTTGCAGGTATCCTCAATCCACTTACCATAAGCGATACTTATCTCCGCTCTGTAACGCTGTAAATCTCCGCCTTCTCTTGATAAATAATTCTGTATGATTTGATCAAGATCAGTTTCATTTACAAAGATTGATTTTACTTCCGGATTTTCAAAGGTCTTTGCAACCTCGGGACAGAGAAAATCACCCTCAATAATAATAGGCAAATTATCCTCAAGGTGTCTATTCACAAGTGCTTTCAATACCGGAAGCATCTCTTTACTCACATTAATCAGCCAGTTCACATTGCCGTCAACTCCGATATCCTTCCAATTCACACCAGTATTCCAATAATGTATGGCAGGAAAATTTTCCTTTGTTGTAACTGCTTCCACCGACAAGTGAACATCATCTAGTTCTAGTACATTCACACCGTAAAATCGAGCAATTTCATAAGCGATGCTTGATTTGCCAGTTCCCGAAGCCCCGCCGATCAATAACACTGTCCAATTTCTATCCTTACCCATTATTAATCTCCTTATTTACCACTCACAAGTGTTAATTCAAAGTTCTCTATATTGCCGTCACGATTAACCTCTACCTGTATCACATCATCTTTATCAAAGTAACTTTCGCTATTGGAACCACCCATTAAGGTAAATGTTTTTGATGTCGGCGCGTCATCTTCATCATAATCAGCCACCTGACTTCCACCACCCCGTTCTGTCGAATAACGAATCTCCATATGCTTCACATTTTTTAAATCTGATAAATCACCTTTATACTCGAGCTTAAAGGTATGGTTGAACCAACGATCGTCATCTTTTTTGCCTTCCTGATCAGTTGAGGCAACCCCCTCTTCTTCCACATAAGCTGCAGACCAAGAGGTATTTTCTCCTTGGAATTCATAATAATAATTGTTTGCGTCATCCTTTTTGCATCCAGCAAATAGAAAGGATATAAATAGGAAAGCAACTAGAAATTGAATTCTTTTATTCATCTGAATACCACTCCTTATTTAATGGTTAAGCTCACAGTAAGATGCGGAGGCTTAACAAACAATAAAAACTATATAGATATCCTATTCTATTCCAGCTCTGTTTTACTGCCCCTATGTAGCCTTATTGAGAAATTAAGGCATTTGTAGCTAGCTGAAGCTTGCTGTCAATTCTAATAAACTGTTTTTAACATCTGAGTTATATAATCCACCATGATAGCACATAATGGCTTCAATATCATAGTTTTGCAGCTTTCGAATGGAGTCCTGTGCATCTTGCATATTTAAAGTATACTCAGGCATTGCCATACACAGTTTGTTCCCTTCAAGCACCAATGCATCTCCTGAAATTAATATCTTTTCTTCTATGGCATACAAAGAGATATGCCCGGGCATATGTCCCTTGGTGTCCACCACCTCAATCCCACCGCAAAAGGGAAGAGTATCTCCTAAGTTAATTACAGTAACTTCGTCTACCTTTTTAATAGAGGCTAAATATTCTTGAAACTGCCTGCCGGATTCCTTTTCATGATCCGGTAAGGTATCCTGAAGTGATTCAGCCTGCTGTAAACGTAACGATTTACACTGCCCTGTAATATAGGGTGCTTCTTCTTTGGAACACAAAATCTCTATGGCAGAGTAACGTTCTTTTAGTTCGCCTAACGCTCCAAGGTGATCGTGATCATGGTGTGTAATGATTATTTTTGTCAGCTGCGGCAATGAGAATCCCATTTTATTCATGGCTTCTTCCAGAACTGGTATAGAATCCGGATAACCACAATCAATCAAAACCAGTTCGTTATCATCCTTCAAAAGAGTGGGATAAAGGGTGGATTCTGCGGTACCTAGCTGATAGGTAATTGGAAGTATTAATATATGATTCATTTTATTAGCTCCTGTTTTGATTATATTATGTATTAAGTTACCTATAGGAAAGGTTTAATTTAAGTATTCGCAACTAAGTATTGTAAATTTTTATTAACAGAGGGGCTAAAGCCCCTCTATTTTCGATTACTCTAAAGATATGACATTAAACATTTGCATCTGTAGCAAAAGCCTCTGATCCCATTGGAGAAATTGTGACATAAAGGCGCAGAACATCATCTCCGGTATTTATAACCTGCAAGCTTTCTTGCCCATCAA
>JAEWMZ010000123.1 GCA_023392995.1 Bacillota bacterium | reverse complement strand
ATTCCGGACAAAAACTGCCGATAGATATAGAGCTGCATTAAATCGGCGGCAATGTAGATCACAATTGGTGCTCCGAGGGTATTATACAAGCCTAAGCCTTGAATGATACGAAATCTTGCAATCTCTGTTACAAAGTTTGGAATCAGCATTCCCATAAAAAACAAGGCTACGACCACTTTTTTTCCTTTAAACTGAAAGCGCTCGATGATAAACGCCGTCACTGTGCCGAATATAACGTTAAAGAAAATTGATACTACTAAAATGATACCAGTATTTTTGAAACCAATCAACAAATACTTATCCGTTATTACCTTTTCAAAATTCTCAAAGGTAATTCGCTTCAGAGATGGCAGTAATAAAGGTGATGTATTCACCATATCAGCCCCGGTCTTTAATGCTGCGAACAAGGTCAGCACGATAGGTGCCAATACAACGAGAACCATACTTAGGCATAATAATTGTTTTGCGGCTTGTTCTGTAATCCTCTTCATCATATTACTTCCTCCTATCCCTTAAAATCAGTCCATGGATGATGTTATTCTGGATCAGATAAATCACCACAATCATAACCATAATCGCCACTGCCATAGTAGACGCAAGACCAAAGTTGGAGAAGGTAAATGCTGTCTTAATGGTGTATAACGTAAAGGTAGAGGATGCATAACCGGGACCGCCGGAGGTCATAACAAAGGGGATATCAAACACCTGCAGTGCTCCCCTCACATTATCAAATAATATGAAGTCCACCATCAGCATAATGGCCGGCACCTGAACATACCGAAACAAATGCATTGCATTAGCGCCATCCACTCTTGCGGCTTCTTCAATTTCCTTCGGTATGGATTGTAAGGCTGCCATAAACAGCACCACATGGTATCCACTGAATCTCCAAACCGATACAAAAGAAAGAACATAATTAACGATCTTCGTATCCGATAACCAGTTTGCACTCAGAAAATCCAGATGAAAAAGTGCCAGAATGGAATCAAAGGCACCGTTAATCGGAGAGAAGAAATAAGAAAATGCGTAGGATATTGCAACACCATTAATAATATAAGGTAAGAAAACCATTGTCTTATAGAATTTCGCTGCACGAAGCTTGCTGTTTAACACCACGGCAAAAAACAATTCTACCGGTATCATGCATAGATGCACGAGAAAGTATACCGCGTTATTTTGTAAAGACAACCATAGATCCTTATTCTGGAACATGGCTATGTAATTATCTATTCCAATCAATCTGCTATCCGGGGAATAGCCATCCCAGTTCGTAAAGCTCATACGAAACAGGTCAAAGGCCGGTACAACGACGAAGCCGATTAAAAGCGCAATCGGTATAGTCAAGGACACCAGGATGAACAGGGTTCTGTTTCTATTTAATTTTACCATATTTATCTCCATTCCATCTTTGCTCGAGAGCATCTGATACGATAAAGCTTATTATGAGGGTCACATTTTTTGCGACCCTCATAATAAGAATGAATTTACTTATAAACTACATTTATTATGTAATCTTGTTATTTATTTTCTTAAGAATCCAAAATTTCAAAATTTAAAGCAAAGCTTCCTTACTTTCACAAGTATTCCATTCATGGATTCCAATATGACAAGCGATTATAATGTCATTTTCTATGACTATCAATTAGTCTTGTCATAATATAATTCTTTTTGTCGCAACTATAGTTTAAGCTTGTAGTAACTATAATTCCTTTTATCACTACTATAGTTTAAGCTTGCTGCAACTATAGTCCGATTTTACCGTAACAATTTCTCATTTTGCTATTTAATCTGAAGTTTTTCTCTTGCTGCCTTCCACTTGCTATCTAATTCTGACAAAGCGGAGTCCAGTTTAAAACCGTCTGTCAGCATCTGAGCACCAAGCTTTTTGTAATCAAAGGTAGTTTCATTTTGCAATGCGGAGAAATTATCGCCGCCGCCATCATACATAATCAGAACCTTGTCAGGAGAAAGTGTATCTGCTTCTGCAAGTACCGGATCCTTCTCCTTCGGGAAATTCTTCATGGAGGACGCGGAAGATACATAATTTAAGTAATCCGGATACCAGGCATCAGAGTAAAACCACTCAACAAATGCAACGGCTGCCTCCTGATTCTCGGAATGTGTTGTTACACCCATAAAGGAATCACCCTGTACAATAACGTTATATGGATCGGTAGCTGAATTTCTTGTGGGCAAATAGAAGGTTCCTAACTGTGATACATCTTCGGCACTAGCCTTAATATTTTGTAAGCCCCAGTCACCAAGTGCTATAATTGCCGCATTCTTTGTTGCAAACAATGAGGTAGCCTGATCATTTCCAAGACCTAATGGATCTTTGCCTAATACGCCGGAGGAGAATAAACTATATACCTTATTATAAGCGCTGTTAATATCAGTTCCTGCTGCAAAGGGCTCATCCTGAGTAGCCATGGTATTCCAGTTCTGTCCATTGCCTGACTCTAACGCCGGCATAAATTCCATGTAGGGATAATCCGGCCATTCATCCTTTAAGCCGCAGGCAATCGCCATAAAGTCTTTCTTGCTGCTTCCATAAAAATCTTGTAAGGTCTTAGCGACTGTTTCAAATTCCTCCCATGTGGTAGGAACCTCTACGCCAGCTTCCTTGAACATATCCTTCCAATAGTAAACATATTCATAACCAGCAGTCATAGGAACACCCAGCACTTTACCGTCCATTGCATAACCTTTCGCCAGCTCGTTGTTGGCAGCTGCCTCTGTGCCAGATAAATCAATTAGATAATCCTTAAATCTGGATAGGGTAAAAGGTTTATTAAACATAATATCAGGTAACTGGTTGGCTGAGGCCCGCATCTTCATGGCATTCCAGTATTCACTGTCATCCTTGATCTTTTCCACTTCAATATCGATATTCGGATATTGCTCCTGGAACTTGGCTACCATATCATTTTCTTCAATAAACGTATTTAAGTTATTGTCCCAAATGGTAAAGGTAAGGGATGCACTTAAATCTTCCTTAGAAGCTGCTCCCGCATCCTCCTCTGCTGCCGGAGCTGAGGTAGCTGTACCTGATGTGTCCGATGTTTCTGATGTTTCCTTTCCTGAATTGCTGCATCCGATTAAGGTAGATGCAACCATTACAAAAGATAAGATTGTTGCTACTAATTTCTTTTTCATAACTTTAACCTCCCTTGTTTTTGTGACCCAAGCATAACAAATTTCCTCTTGGAACTGCCATTTCTTATTCTCATTTTTCTTGATGTTTTTTCACATTGGTTTTTTCTGTTCCCTTGCATTTTGTTAGAATTCTTGATGTAAGGTAAGAATTTCGAAGCATTCCATATAAAAAAAGCCCCATTCATCCAAGAAAACCTGTGAAAGGTAAAAAGATGAATAGGACTTTTCATTATTTGATTCAGCTAATTTTCAGCGGTAGTCTTATTACTTCCTTATTCTTATCTTACTCTGACATTACTTTTATCCTAATCTTATTATCATTTTGTCTTACATTATTCTCGTTTTATCTTATTCTAATTTTTATATGTATTGTTCTTATTATCGTTTAGTCTTTTTTTAGTTTTTATTTGTTCTGTTCTTATTAACGTTTCGTCTTACTCTATTTTTATTCCGTCTTACTCTTGTTTTCTTTTACTTTACTCTTGCTTCCGATACTGTGCAGGTGTGATCTCATTGAGCTTTTTGAACATTCTATTAAAATGCTCCACATTATAGTATCCTACCATTTCTGCTATCTCATAGACTTTAAAGCTGGTATTTTTTAATAGTTCCTTCGCCTTTTGAATTCTCAGCTCCGTTACATAGGTGGAAAAAGTCTCCCCACTCTCCTTGGTAAAGCGGTTGGTGAAATACTTCTCATTTAAGCCAACATATTCTGCCACCCTGGTCAGGGATAAATCTGCCTCCTCATAGTGATCTGCAATATATCGTTTGGCTTTCACTATCACATCAGAAGTACCAACATTCAGCTTGGAGGCTGTGTGATCCATAATCCATGCGAAATAATTTGTTACCCACAGCTTCATACTTCTGACATCTTCAATGCGATCAATTTTTTCTATATAATTGTATTGCTGACCAAACAGGTCGGAAAGGCTTATGTTATCCTCTTGAAACCGGATTCCCAAAGCCAATATACAGGCATAGACCTGTATCCGGATATCTTCCATGGAAAGTCCGTGGAAGGAATCAAACATCTTATCCTTTTCCTGGGTCATATTTTTTTCATCCGCAGTATAAAGTGCCCGCGCTATTTTTCCATAGTTTTCTGATAGAAGGATCAGCCTGTCCATTCGTTCGCTGTCTTGCTCCAGATTGATAATCCCATTGTTTCCTCTCAAATGCCTCAG
>JAEWMZ010000049.1 GCA_023392995.1 Bacillota bacterium | reverse complement strand
AGGTTATGATACGTGGGTGCAACCGTAATAATCCGATTATTGTATTTGTACATGGCGGACCATGTTGTTCGGAAATTCCGTATATAAGAGGATATCAGGATTTGCTGGAGCAGAAGTTTACCATTGTTCATTACGATCAACGAGGAAGTGGAAAATCGTATCAGTTTGGAACGGACTATTCAGGTGTAACTTCCTCTACTCATGTAGATGATTTGATTGCGCTGACAGAGTATATCAAGCATTATTTGCATCAGGAACAAGTGATTTTGATTGGTCATTCCTATGGAACTTACATTGCTACTATGGCGGCGGCTAAAGAACCAGAATTGTATTATGCTTATATAGGAATAGGTCAGATGTCAAATACGATTGAAAGCGAGCTGGATGGATTAAATAAATGTATTGAAGCAGCAAAAGAAGCGGGAAATGCAGAAGATGTTACGTATTTGAGTAAATTAGAAAATTCAATATCAAACGGGAGTCAAATTACACCACGGAATTATGTACGAAAATATGGATTTGCTGCCCGCAATATTGATGAAAACTCAGATTATTTAAAGGGGTTTCTCCTTGGCAGCGAGTATAATTTGCTGGATGCAATTCGTTTTTATGTGGCATCGGGCAAGTATCAAGATGCATTAATTATGGAAGCACTGAAAAATCCGATTACTGATATTGTGACTGAGATTGATATACCTGTTTATTTTGTGATGGGTAAATATGATTGTATGACATCACCCAAAGCCGCAGAGGTGTACCTGAATAATTTAACAGGACAAGCTCCACATGAGATGATAATATTCGAGAACTCAGCACATTATCCACAATTAGAAGAAAAGGAAAAATTCTATCATTGGATGTGCAGTACATTTGCTAAAAGAGAATAATTACTGATGTTCATTCTAAGGCGATTAGATTATGCCTACTGGACTGATATTGTTAAAATGAATATTGATTAGGGAGAATGGGAACGAAATTAGGGAGGAATATTGTGATGACAGAAGCAAATCAATTTTATGAAAAGTTGGAAAGAGATTTTGTTTCTTGGGCTCAAACGGTGGATGACATAAGAGCAGCATTTATAGTGGGCTCTCGGGCTCGTATTGACCATCCCGCAGATGAATGGTCGGATTTGGATATCATTTTCTTTACTTCAAAACAGAACTTTTATCTTTCAGATAGCGAATGGCTTAAAAATATGGGGAATGTATGGACTTCTTTAGTGTCACAAACAGCAGGCGGTGATCCCGAGTGTCTTACGCTGTTTGAAGGAGGGTGGCAGGTTGATTTTGTTATTCACTCAATCGAACATTTAAAGCGGAATGTTGAGAATAAAATTGTTCCGAAGAATTTCTATCGGGGAGTGAAAGTGATTATTGATAAAGAAGATATAGCGAGAAATATTATGCCCGAATATTTCGGAGCTCCTCAGGGGATTGCTTTATCGCAAGACGTATTTACGCAATCCGTTCATATGTTTTGGTTCGTAGCTCTTAATCTGGCGAAGCAGATACTACGGAATGATTTATGGGTAGCGAAAGTCAGAGATAGTAATATGAAGGAGCTTTTGCTTCAGATGATAGAATGGCATGAAAAGGCAGTATACGGAGCGGAGTATGATACTTGGCATGCAGGTCGTTTCTTATGTGAATGGGCGAGTGAAGAAACACAGCTAGAGTTACGGAACTTATTTGGGAATTTTGACAGGAGCGATAGTTGGAAAGCTCTCATAGGTACAATCACACTATTTCAACGCCTGTCTCATGATATCGCTCAAAGGATGAATTTTTCGTATCCATATGATTTGGAGAATAATGTATCTAGTTGGATTGGTCAAAACACGAATCTTGTTACATAGGATTTCATGAGGATTTACCTGCCTTAAGAGCTGAGGAATGGCATTAATTAATGTGTTGGTAAAAGCGGAAGAAGGAGACGGTTTTTGTTATTAATTAAGAGTTTTGTCTTGGAACTGAGAGATAATTCGAAAATTGCGGAGTAGAAAGATGGAGATAATTAAAGTAATAGAAAGAACCCCATTGCTAATGCAGCAGCTATTAGAGGTATGGGAAGAATCTGTAAAAGCGACACATCTGTTTTTATCAAATGAAGAAATACAAAATATCAAAGAATATGTTCCTCAAGCGTTAACGGAGATACCACATTTGATTGTAGGTGAAGATGAAAATACTGTTCCGATTGCCTTTATGGGAATTGATGGACAGAAACTTGAAATGCTGTTTATCACAGTGGGACAAAGAGGAAAAGGTTTGGGGAAGAAGTTGCTTAGTTACGGAATTGAGAATTTTGGAGTAAATGAGTTGACAGTGAATGAGCAAAATCCACTTGCCAAAGGTTTTTATGAACATTTGGGATTTCAAGTCTATAAAAGAACGGATAATGACGAACAAGGGAATCCATACCCGATCTTATACATGAAATTGAAATGAAAATATTGAATTTGAGAGGGAGGCATAAGGTTTTACAAGAGCAGAGATGTAAGAGCTATGTCAAATTGGAGGGAAATAATATATGAAAATAAATGTATACACATTAAATTCTTTTGCTAAAACGAAAGAAGGCGGAAATCCAGCGGGTGTCGTTATGAATGCAGATTCATTATCTGAGGAAGAAATGAGAAAAATTGCTGCTGTTCTTGGATTCAGTGAAACTGCCTTTGTATCACATTCAAATGCGGCAGATTTTAAAGTGAGATTCTTTACACCGAACGAAGAGGTGGACTTATGCGGTCATGCTACGATTGCTACCTTCTATGCAATGTCAAGTCTAAATTTGTTAAAACAAGGTAAGTATAAGCAGGAGACCAGAGCAGGAATACTTGGCATTGAAATTCATAACGATAATTTTGTTATGATGAATCAATCGATTCCTGTTTTTTCGGAAGTTATTGATAAGGGTGAAATAGCAGATTCCTTGAACATCAGTACTTCTCAGATTTCAGACGACTTGTTGGTTCAAGTTGTATCAACAGGGCTTCGGGATATTATGGTACCTGTAAAAAGCATTGAGATTTTAGATAAGCTCAGGCCAGATATGAATAAAGTTAAACAAATCAGCCAGAAGTACAATACGATTGGATACCATGTTTTTTCTTTGGAATCCTTATATGGTGCTAACGCTTATTGCAGAAACTTTGCTCCTTTATATGGTATTCCGGAGGAATCTGCCACAGGAACATCAAGCGGTGCCCTTGGCTGCTATCTGTACCGCAATGGGAAAATCAATGAGGAACAAGTGTCAAACATTATCTTTGAACAAGGGTATTCTATGAAAAAGCCATCGGAAATCCGAGTGTCTATCGCTGTAAAAGAAAATGAGATTGTTGAAGTTAAGGTCGGCGGAAGAGGGATGAATTTGAGTTTAAAGGAAGTGGAACTATAAACAATTGATTTACAATGATTACCGGAAAAATTAAATATGCAAAACCACGATTCATATTAGTTCCGCTAAAGTGAAATTGGGTGACAGGTAATTATGCAATAATTACTTGACAAAAGTGTATAGCAACCATATACTGTTAATATGGAAAAGATGAAAAACAAAAAACATAAAATTGCATATGAATCTTTAGAGTTGGCGTTTGCCTTAATGGAACTGGATAAAAAGACGCGTTACTATGGGACGGATGTGCCAATTTTTCACTCTGA
>JAEWMZ010000211.1 GCA_023392995.1 Bacillota bacterium | reverse complement strand
CCTATTATTCTGAACATGGATTATTTAAAGAAATAACAACAGGGATTGAATTCTATAAATTCATGGAGGATTTATCCGACAATTATCAGACAAAAGCAGATATGGCTATTGAAAAAATGGAAGAGCTGCTGGCGATGATTTTTACAAAGGAGAATCTGACCATCAGCATAACAGCTGATGAGGAAGGCTATGCAAGATTTGCAGAGAAGCTGCCTGCCTTTAGTAATGCCTTAACAGCAAAGGCAGAGCAGAAGCTGTTTACCCGCTACAATACGGAGGCGTTAAAGCCGATATGCCTAAATGAAGGCTTTAAGACGGCGTCACAGGTTCAATATGTTGCCAGAGCCGGCAATTATATGAAGGCAGGGCTGGAATACTCTGGCGCCTTGAAGGTATTAAAAACCATCCTAAGCTATGATTATCTCTGGGTGAATGTCAGAGTTAAGGGTGGAGCCTATGGCTGTATGTGCGGGTTTTCCGGCGTAGATGGGGATGCGTATTTCACCTCCTATCGCGATCCGAATTTAAGGGAAACAAATCAAATCTACGAGAGAGCGGTAGACTTTGTTAAGAACTTTGATGCAGACGAAAGAGATATTACAAAATATATCATTGGTACCTTTAGCACACTCGATACACCGCTAACGCCTCAGGGCATGGGAAAAAGATCTCTTAGTATGTATCTGGCTGGTATTACGGAAGAAGAGCTTCAGATAGAGCGTGATCAGGTACGGAATGTAACAATACAGGATCTTAGAGAACAATATAAGGTGATTCAAGCGGTTTTGGATGCCGGAAATATTTGTGTCATTGGTAATGAAGATAAGATAAATGAGAATAAAGACTTGTTCAAGGAAATAAAAAGCTTAATGAAATCAAACCAATAGAAGTGATTTTTTATAAGAGGATGCTTTATAGGAAGGTATTTCGGATGAAAATATCTTAAAGGCAATTAATTAAAGAAATGAACAGAAATGAATAAAAGGAAAAGAATGAACAACAGTATTATTTTGGCACCATAGATCAGAAGGAGTCTGCCTGGGTGTATGCAGGCGGTTCCTGCCTTTGCGTGTACCAATTGGGTATACGCAAAGGCAGAAATGGATTACGGTACCGGAGTAAGAAAAGCAGCTATGGAGGATAGAATGAAGGATACAAAATTTAAGTCAGGGTTTGTAACTCTGATTGGAAGACCAAATGTAGGAAAGTCCACACTAATGAATCAGCTAATCGGACAGAAAATCGCGATTACCTCGAACAAGCCCCAGACAACACGTAACCGTATACAGACCGTGTACACGGATGAACGGGGACAGATCATTTTTCTGGACACGCCAGGGATTCATAAAGCAAAAAATAAGCTGGGCGAATACATGGTGAATGTAGCAGAGAGAACCATGAGTGAAGTTGATATTGTTATGTGGCTGGTGGAGCCAAGCACCTACATTGGGGCAGGAGAGCAGCGGATTGCCGAGCAGCTGCGCAAGGTAAAAACACCAGTTTTCCTGATCATTAATAAAATAGATACAGTAAAAAGAGAAGAGATTCTAGCCTTTATTGCAGCTTATAAGGACATTTGTGATTTTGCAGAAATCATACCGGTATCCGCTCTAAAGGGTGAAAATACGAAGGAATTACTGAATGAGATCTACTCCTATCTATCGGAAGGACCTATGTATTACGACGAAGATACCATCACGGATCAGCCGGAGAGACAAATTGTAGCTGAGCTGGTTAGGGAAAAGGCACTCAGGCTGCTGGAGGATGAGATTCCACATGGAATCGCAGTCAGCATTGATCGTATGAAGGAAAGGCCGGAGACTCACGGTAACAGCCCAATCATTGATATTGACGCTACCATTGTATGTGAAAGAGATTCCCATAAGGGAATGATCATAGGAAAGGGTGGCAGCATGTTAAAGCAGATCGGTACCCAGGCCAGAAGAGAGATTGAGAATCTGCTGGATTGCAGGGTGAATTTACAGCTCTGGGTCAAGGTAAAGAAGGATTGGAGAGACAGTGACTTCCTTATGAAAAACTTTGGATATGGCAGAGACGAATAAAGGCTCGCTATCAGTTCAGGGTTCTAAGGAGGAGGTATCTCGATCATACTACCCAAATTCAGAGATTTTGGTAGGATTGTACAAAAATTTTGAGATGGGATATTTTCTCTAGTTTAAGGTTGGATTTTATGGGAAACCTAAGAGTATAACATATATATTTTTAGGGGGCTCGAAAAGATATGAAAAATTTTGATTCTTGGAAAAGGTTTATCAACACCGGAAAAGTTGACGATTACTTAAATTATATAGCTTGTACGAAGGAAGAGACTGAGTTTGCACAGGAGATTCAGCCGGAGCATCTTAGTACAGCGAACAAAGAAGGTGGAGCGGTTGCCGGTATCAACTACCGTGACGGGAATGGTTCTGTCAGCCATGCCGGTTGGTGAATATGACAAACGGTTAGTTATTTTAACCACGGAAAAAGGAAAAATTACAGCATTTGCCAAAGGCGCCAGAAGACCCAACAGCGCCTTATTGGCATGCTCAGGACCCTTTACTTTTGGGGAGTTTTCACTCTATGCAGGAAAATCTTCATATAATATTGTATCCGCGGAGATCTCCAATTATTTTGGAGAGTTAAGGGAGGATTTTGAGGGTCTATGCTACGGCTTTTACTTTTGTGAGTTTGCTGACTATCTGACAAAAGAAAATAATGATGAGAAGAATATTCTAAAGCTGTTATACCAAACACTACGTGTATTATCAAAAAAGACGATTGATTTCCAGTTGATTAAAGTGATTTTTGAGTTAAAAATCATGGCACTGAATGGTGAAATGCCTCAAGTGTTCTCTTGTGTAAAATGTGGAGAGCAGTCTATGGACACGAGTTCAGGAGAGCTGCAAAAAGCAGTCGGAAGATATTATTTTAGTGCCAGATCCGGCGGGATTTTATGCGGAAAATGCATTGTCAATGATAAGAGCGCCATCGAAATTAACACCTCTACTTTATATGCCCTGCAGTACATAATATCCAAAGAAGTTGAAAAGCTGTATACCTTCCGTGTTACGGATTCTGTTCTGAATGAATTGCAGCGTTGTGTAAAACGATATTTGGAATGTTATGTGGATCATGAATTTAAATCTTTGGAGATATTAAAACCGATCTAACTAATTCATATGAAACAGGAGCAATAGAGTGGAAAGCTTGTTGTTCTATCCAAACAGTAGTGTTCCATGGGCTGAGGAGAGAAAATAATTAAAGCAAGTACAGGAAAGGTAAAAACAGTCATATATGGATATAAATTTATAAATATGTATTGAAATTATTAGCTATTAAGGTTAAAATGATATGAATCCAATCTTAGCCATTGGGATATTTTTATTTATGACATGAATGAATATGCGGTGACGCTTCAAGGCGCTCGAATGGAGGAAGTATGAAAAAGATAGTTCTTTGCACGATTGCATTGCTTGTAATGCTGGGAGCAGTCGGTTGTACAAATGAAGAATTAAGAGTAGATAACGTTAAGGTAAATACAATTGCTGCGAAATCCAATGGAAAACTTCAAGTAGCGACAATAGAGGATTTTGATAAGAATTATTATGATTTACAGGAATTGAAAGAATATATCACCGAACAGGTGGATGCTTACAATAAGAAAGCCGGAGAGGATAAGATCAAAATCGATGATGTTGAAAAAAAGGATGACAAGGCAGTTATGATCCTTAGTTATTCTGGTATGGATCAATATGCAACCTTTAATGAAGTATCGGCTGCTTATTTTAAAGGTGGTGTCGGGGATATTTCCTTAAAACTTCCATCCACCTTAATCGATGCTAAGAATGGTTCTCTGGCAAGCACAGATGAGATCCTAAAGAATGAGAAGTTTAAAATTCTCGTGTTAAATGAGCCCTATCGTATTGTTACGGATGGCAAAGTGAAATATTATTCAGATAAAGCAACGCTTGTGGATGATAATAAAGTGGATGGTGCTCCTGAGGTAATGACGATTGTAGTGTTCAAATAATTAAGATTCCAATAATATTTAGAAGAATAGAGTTATAATAAAAATTTATTCTTGTAAGAAATAACGTAATAAACAATAAATAACTTAAAAAATAAGAAATAATGTAAAAAATAACAAAAAACGTAAAAGAGTGATTTGAATTATCATAGGAACAATTGGCGCACAGATGCATCTGTAACGAAATGAATTCCTATATGAAATAATAATTATGACAAATGTGAGGATGAGCATATGGAAAAGACAATGGAGAAAATAGTCGCGTTAGCAAAAGCAAGAGGATTTGTATATCCTGGCTCCGAGATCTATGGTGGTCTGGCAAACACTTGGGATTATGGAAATCTGGGTGTTGAATTAAAAAATAACGTGAAAAAAGCATGGTGGCTAAAGTTTATTCAGGAGAACCCCTATAACGTAGGTGTTGACTGTGCTATCCTTATGAATCCCCAGACTTGGGTTGCATCCGGTCATTTGGGCGGCTTCTCAGATCCTTTGATGGATTGTAAAGAATGCCATGAGCGTTTTCGTGCTGACAAGATTATTGAAGATTACAATAAGGAACAGAATATAGAGGTGGAAGGTTCCGTGGATGCCTGGTCAAATGATGATATGAAGAAATACATCGAGGATCACAATATTCCCTGCCCTACCTGCGGAAAACATAATTTTACAGATATCCGTCAATTTAACTTGATGTTCAAGACCTTTCAGGGAGTAACGGAGGATGCGAAGAATACGGTATACTTAAGACCTGAGACCGCACAGGGTATCTTCGTAAACTTTAAAAATGTTCAAAGAACCTCACGTAAGAAGATTCCATTTGGTATCGGACAGATTGGTAAGTCCTTCCGTAACGAGATTACGCCAGGTAACTTTACCTTCCGTACCAGAGAGTTTGAGCAGATGGAGTTAGAGTTCTTCTGTGAGCCAAACACCGACTTAGAATGGTTTACCTACTGGAGACAATTCTGTATTGACTGGCTAAAGACCCTTGGTATGAAGGATGAAGATATGAGAGTTCGCGATCATGATGCGGAAGAGCTTTCCTTCTATAGTAAAGCGACTACGGATATTGAATTCCTTTTCCCCTTTGGCTGGGGTGAGCTTTGGGGTATCGCAGATCGTACCGACTACGATCTAACACAGCATCAGACGCTATCCAAGGAAGACATGAGCTATTACGATGATGAGAAGAAGGAAAGATATATTCCTTATGTAATTGAGCCATCCTTAGGAGCAGACCGTGTGGTATTAGCATTCTTATGTGCTGCTTATGATGAAGAAGAAATCGCAGAAGGAGATGTTCGTACCGTATTACGTTTCCATCCGGCACTTGCACCGGTTAAGATCGGTGTACTTCCTTTATCCAAGAAGTTATCTGATCCTGCGGAGAAGGTATTTATGGATTTATGCAAGACTTATAACTGTGAATTTGATGATAGAGGTAATATCGGTAAACGTTACCGCAGACAGGATGAAATTGGAACACCATTCTGTATTACGTATGACTTTGACTCAGAGACAGACGGAGCAGTTACTGTCCGTGACAGAGATACCATGGAACAGGAAAGAGTAAAAATCGAAGATCTAAAGGCTTATTTTGAGAATAAATTTAAATTTTAACAAAAAAACTCTTTCTTCCAGTAATGGTATATGTTATAATCGAACTCGGTGGGCAGCAATTGCCTGCCGTGTATAGTAATACCTGACGTGAGTTATAATTTGATATGGGATTGTCCGTTGAGTGATAAAAGTATTAGGCTAACATAACGAAGTTTTCGCTATGCTTGCTTAGTACTTTTGGCGCTCAATTGATGAATAGGACAAGGAAAGCTTTCACAGGTTACTATGAGATGCTTTTTATAAACTATTCAATGATAGTTCTGTGTCAAATTGTAAACATATAAAATTATTTTAGGAGGGCACTTACAAAATGGCAAAATGGGTATATTTGTTCAAAGAAGGTAAGGCAGATATGAAAAACCTTCTCGGTGGTAAAGGCGCTAACTTAGCAGAAATGACTAACTTAGGTCTTCCGATTCCTCAAGGTTTTACAGTAACTACAGAAGCTTGTACAGATTACTACAATAGCGGTAGAAAGATCACTGACGAAATCAAAGGTCAGATTTTTGATGCATTAGCATTACTGGAAGCAGAGCAGGGAAAGAAATTCGGTGATACCGAGAATCCTTTATTAGTATCTGTTCGTTCTGGTGCTAGAGCATCCATGCCTGGTATGATGGATACCATTCTTAACTTAGGTTTAACTGATGCAGCTGTTGAAGGCTTTGCAAAGAAGACAGGCAATCCTAGATTTGCATATGACTCTTACAGAAGATTCATTCAGATGTTCTCTGACGTTGTTATGGAAGTTCCAAAGTCCAAATTCGAAAGAGTATTAGACGAAATCAAAGAAGCAAAGGGTGTTCACTATGACACAGAGCTTTCTGCAGATGACTTAAAAGAAGTTATCGCTGGTTTCAAAGCATTATACAAAGCTGAAAAAGGTACAGATTTCCCTCAGAATCCTGCAGATCAGTTAATTGAAGCTGTAACTGCTGTATTCCGTTCTTGGGACAACCCACGTGCTATCTACTATAGAAGAATGAACGATATCCCTGGCGATTGGGGTACTGCTGTTAACGTTCAGGCAATGGTATTCGGTAACATGGGTGATACATCAGGTACTGGTGTAGCATTTACACGTAACCCTTCTACTGGTGAAGCTAAGATCTATGGTGAATACCTGATCAATGCTCAGGGTGAGGACGTTGTTGCTGGTATCAGAACTCCACTTCCTATCTCCAGACTGGAACAGGATATGCCTGAAGCATATGCTGAGTTCATGAGAATTGCTACTCTGCTTGAGAATCATTATACAGATATGCAGGATATGGAATTCACAATTGAAGATACAAAACTTTACTTCTTACAGACACGTAACGGTAAGAGAACAGCACCTGCTGCTCTTCAGATCGCTTGTGATTTAGTTGATGAAGGAAAGATTACAAAAGAAACAGCGATCAAGAGAATTGAAGCTAAATCCTTAGATCAGTTATTACATCCTACTTTTGATGCTAAGAAATTAGCAGAAGCTAAGCCTGTAGGCAGCGCTCTTCCTGCATCTCCTGGTGCAGCAGCTGGTAAAGTATACTTTACAGCAGAAGATGCAAAAGATCATCATGAAGCTGGCGAAAGAGTAATCCTTGTTCGTCTTGAGACATCTCCGGAAGATATCGAAGGTATGCATGCAGCTGAAGGTATCTTAACAGTACGTGGTGGTATGACCTCTCACGCAGCTGTTGTTGCTCGTGGTATGGGTACTGCTTGTGTATCTGGTTGTGGAGAAATCGTGATTGATGAAGAAGCAAAAGTTTTCACAATCGCTGGTAACACTGTAAAAGAAGGAGACTATATCTCCTTAGACGGTTCCACAGGTAACATCTACATCGGAGATATCCCTACTGTAGAAGCTTCCATCAGTGGTAACTTTGATAGAATTATGACATGGGCTGATGAAATCAGAACATTAAAAGTAAGAACAAACGCAGATACACCTGCTGATGCAGCTAACGCTGTTAAGTTTGGTGCTGAAGGTATCGGCCTTTGCCGTACAGAGCATATGTTCTTCGAAGGCGACAGAATTCACAAGATCAGAAAGATGATCCTTTCCAAGACTGTTGAAGCTAGAGAAGCAGCTCTTAACGAGTTAATTCCTTTCCAGAAGGGTGACTTCAAGGGTCTTTACGAAGTAATGGAAGGAAGACCGGTTACAATCCGTTTCCTCGATCCTCCGTTGCATGAATTTGTTCCTACAGAAGCAGATGATATCGCAGCTTTAGCAGCAGATATGGGACTTTCTGTAGCAGAAGTAGAAGCAGTTTGTGATTCCTTACACGAGTTCAACCCTATGATGGGTCACAGAGGTTGCCGTCTTGCTGTAACATATCCAGAAATCGCAAGAATGCAGACCAGAGCAGTTATGGAAGCAGCAATCGAAGTTAAGAAAGAAAAAGGCTTTGATATCGTTCCTGAGATCATGATTCCACTTGTTGGTGAGAAGAGAGAGCTTAAGTTCGTTAAGGAAATCGTAGTTGAGACAGCAGAAGCAGTTAAGAAAGAGATGAATTCCGATATCGAATACCATGTTGGTACAATGATCGAGATTCCTCGTGCAGCTTTACTTGCTGATGAAATCGCTGAAGAAGCTGAGTTCTTCTCCTTCGGTACAAACGACTTAACACAGATGACCTTCGGTTTCTCCCGTGATGATGCTGGTAAGTTCTTAGATTCCTACTACAAGACCAAAATCTATGAGTCTGATCCATTCGCAAGACTTGATCAGGAAGGTGTTGGCCAGTTAGTTAAGATGGCATCTGAAAAAGGCCGCGCTACAAGACCAAACATTAAGCTTGGTATCTGTGGTGAGCACGGTGGAGATCCTTCAACCGTTGAATTCTGCCATAAGGTAGGCTTGAACTATGTATCTTGTTCTCCTTTCCGTGTGCCGATCGCTAGATTAGCAGCAGCACAGGCAGT
>JAEWMZ010000208.1 GCA_023392995.1 Bacillota bacterium | reverse complement strand
ATTGATAATAAGATGAGCGATGCAAGACGAAGAATTAACTGGGAAGAAATGTTCTCCTATGCTCTTGATCCGGAAAAGGCAAGAACCTATTTTGAAAGTGTGCCGGTGGCAGAGGAGCATAGCTGCTCTATGTGCGGCAAAATGTGTGCTATGAGAACGACCAATCGAATCTTAAACGGCGAAAAGGTTGAGATATTATAACTAAGGGGGGAAAAACATGTTAGAGAATAAACAGATAGACAGACTGGCTTCCATCCTGGAAAATGTACGGACGAAAACCCCTTATATCCATTGTATTACGAATTATGTAACTGTGAATGATTGTGCCAACATTCTCTTGGCCTGCGGAGCCTCGCCAATCATGGCTGATGATGAGAATGAGGTGGAGGATATTACCACGCTCTGTAATGCCCTTGTCATTAATACCGGTACCTTGAATGAGAGAACGGTCAACTCCATGATAAAAGCAGGGAAAAAGGCAAATCTGTTGAAGCATCCGGTCATCCTTGATCCAGTTGGCGCAGGAGCGTCAAAGTTTCGTACCGAAACAGTGGAGCGTTTACTGCAAGAGGTAACATTTGATGTAATTCGGGGAAATGCATCTGAAATCAAATGTATTAGCAGGGGAGCTGCCAGCACCAAGGGAGTCGATGCGGATCAGGCTGATTATATCACCGAACAAAATATTGGCTCCTCAGTGAAAGCGGCAAAAGCGTTAGCGGAACGTACCGGGGCAATCATCGCAATTACGGGGCAAATTGATATTGTGGCAGATGCCTCCAAGGCGTACGTAATCCGGAATGGAAACTCTATGATGAGCAGAATCACCGGAACCGGCTGTATGCTTACAGCTGTTCTCGGTGCTATGTGTGCGGCAAACCCTGAGAATACGCTGGAAGCAGCGGCGGTTGGAGTTAGTATGATGGGAGTATGTGGTGAGATCGCCTATGTTAAAACCCAGGAACAAATGGAAGGAACAGCATCTTTTCGCCTTCATCTGATTGATACGATGAGTAATATGAAGAGCTTGACATTGAGAGATGCCATGAAAGTTGAGGCTTTTTGAAGATAAGAGAAGAGGAAGCTTTAAAAAGATGCGAGAAGAGTAAGCTATTAAAGAAGCAAAAAGTGTAAACTTTTTTTAAGAAGCAAGAAGTGTATGTTTTTTTAAAGAAGTAAGCAGTGTAAGCTTTTTAAAGAAGTAAGCAATGTAAGCTTTTTAAAGAAGTAAGCAGTGTAAGCTTTTTAAAGAAGTAAGCAATGTAAGCTTTTTAAAGAAGTAAGCAGTGTAAAGCTCTTTAAATATGTGGGAAGAGTAAGCTTTTAATATGTGCTTAGAGAAAACCTTTTAGTTATGAAAAGAAAAGCTTATAAGATTGGAAAAGAGGGGGCTTTATGAGAATACGAAAAGAAGATATGTTGCTTTATCTGGTAACAGATCGAACCTGGCTAAAGGGACGTTCACTAGCCACGCAGATCGAAGAGAGTCTGCAAGCAGGTGCTACCATGGTTCAGCTAAGAGAGAAGAATATGCCTATTCAGAAATTTGTGGAAGAAGCTCATCAAATTAGATCGTTAACAAGGCAATACCAGATACCTTTCATTATTAATGATGAGGTTGAGGTAGCGCTTGCCTCGGATGCCGACGGCGTACACCTGGGCCAGGAGGATGGTAATATTACCTCGGCACGGGTACGTCTGGGAGAGGACAAGATCATCGGAATCTCAGTCCATACGGTAGAGGAGGCCTTGGAAGCACAACAAAATGGGGCGGATTACATTGGAGTAGGTGCGGTATTCCCAACAAGTACAAAAAAAGATGCCAATCCTTTAAGTGTGGATATGTTGAGGGCTATTTGCGGAGCCGTAACAATTCCCGTGGTAGCCATCGGAGGGATTACCGTGGATAATATTATGCAATTAAATGGGTCAGGTGTAGATGGTGTGGCTGTGATATCTGCAATTCTTGCCAAGGAGGATATTAGTGCGGCAACAAAGGAAATGCTTAAATTATCAAGGATTATGATTCAGGGTAACTAAGTTACATTAACATTAATTTGGTTAAAAAGTAAAAAATATTGTAGATCAAATGGAGGTGACTTAACAGCATGAGAACAGTATTAAGTATAGCGGGCTCAGATTGCAGCGGTGGTGCGGGGATTCAGGCAGATATTAAAACAATAACCGCCCACAAAATGTATGGAATGAGTGTGATTACCGCATTAACAGCGCAAAATACAATGGGAGTAAGCAAGGTATCCGCGGTTGATTCCCAAATGGTGAAGGAGCAGTTGGACATGGTTTGCAGAGACATTTTTCCGGATGCAGTAAAAATTGGTATGGTATTTCAGGAGGACATCATAGAAGCGATCGTGGATGGGATTTCGAAATATCAACTGAAAAATATTGTATTAGATCCAGTGATGATTTCAACCAGCGGAAAACCATTATTTCAGGAATCCGCAATGCAGCTGCTGATTACAAAGCTGATCCCTCTGGCTTCGATTATTACCCCTAATCTAAGTGAAGCAGAATACATAACCGGAATAAGTATGGTCTCAAAGGAGTCTATGGAAGCGGCGGCGAAGGATATCGCAAGCTATTATAAAGGAAGCATACTAATCAAAGGAGGCCATCTGGAGGATTTTTGTGATGATCTGCTGTATTCAGGCGGGGAGTCTTTTTGGTTTGAGCAGGCTAAAATACAGAATAATAATACCCATGGGACCGGGTGCACCTTGTCCTCAGCGATAGCCTGCAACCTGGCGATGGGTCTCTCTATGAAAGAGAGTATTGGGAAGGCGAAGGCTTATATTACCAGAGCAATTTCAGCAGGGCTGAAACTGGGGCACGGCCATGGGCCTCTGGATCATTGCTGGAATATAAGCGGGATCTGATAGGAGTAAAAGATACACTGTTTTTATATGTGAAAAGGGACATCAGTAAAAATTCGAAGAAGAGAGCCGGGCATGTGCCCGGCTCTTTGGTTTAGTTTAATCAGTATAATAAACACAGCATTATATCTTCGTAGTCCATTTGGTACAATCCCATACCTGTGTTACCAGACCATCATAGAATTCCGGCTCGTGGCAAATCAGTAAGATACTACCCTTATACGCTTTCAGAGCTCTTTTCAGTTCCTCCTTGGCATCCACATCCAGATGGTTGGTAGGCTCGTCTAAGAGAAGAATATTCGTCTCACGGTTGATTAGCTTACATAAACGCACCTTTGCCTGCTCACCGCCGCTAAGCACACGAACCTGACTTTCAATATGTTTTGTGGTAAGGCCGCATTTTGCCAGAGCGGAACGAACCTCATACTGGGTATAGCCAGGGAACTCCTTCCAGATCTCTTCCAGGCAGGTGGAGGTATTTCCGGGAGCCATTTCCTGCTCAAAATATCCGGTATACAGATAATCACCTAAGGTTACCTTACCGCTTAAAGATGGGATCAGACCAAGGATGCTCTTCAATAAGGTAGTCTTACCGATACCATTTGCGCCGACGAGGGCAATCTTTTCACCGCGTTCCATGGAAAGGGTTAAAGGTGAGGAGAGGGGATCATCATAACCGATGACAAAGTCCTCGGTTTGAAAGATATATCGTCCGGCGGCTCTGGCCTCTTTGAAATTGAACTCCGGCTTCGGTTTATCCTTGGCAAGCTCAATTACTTCCATCTTGTCCAGTTTCTTTTGGCGGGACATAGCCATATTTCTGGTAGATACTCTGGCCTTATTACGGGCTACAAAATCCTCCAGCTCCTCAATTTCCTTTTGCTGACGTTTATAAGCTGCCTCCAGCTGAGTTTTCTTCATCTCATAAACTTCCAGGAATTTATCATAGTCACCTACATAACGATTTAAAGCCTGATTTTCCATATGATAAATGATATTCACCACACTGTTCAGGAAGGGGATATCATGGGAGATTAGGATAAAGGCATTTTCATAATCATTCAGATAACGTTTTAACCATTCGATGTGCTGTACATCCAGATAGTTGGTAGGCTCGTCCAGCAGAAGGATATCTGGTTTTTCCAACAGCAGCTTACCAAGTAACAGCTTCGTTCTCTGTCCACCGCTCAAATCAGTTACATCCTGGTCAAGACCGATCTCATCGAGTCCAAGCGCATGAGCGATTTCATCAACCTTACTGTCAATAATATAGAAGTCATGGATGGTTAAGAGATCTTGGATCGTACCCAGCTCCTCAATCATTTCCTCCAGCTTCTCTCCCTCTGCTTCGCCCATGGAATCACAGATCTGATTCATCTTTTCTTCTAAATCAAATAGGTAGGAGAAAGCGGATTGCAGTACAGAGCGAAGGGTCATACCCTTCTCCAGTACGGCATGCTGATCCAGATATCCGGCGTGAACGTGCTTTGCCCATTCCACCTTACCTTCATCAGGCATTAAACGATTCGTCACTATATTCATAAAGGTTGACTTACCTTCTCCATTGGCACCAATTAATCCTATATGCTCACCCTTTAGCAAACGGAAAGAAACATCGTGGAATATCGCTCGGTCACCAAAGCCGTGGCTTAGATTTGTAACATTTAATATGCTCATTTTAAAAACTCCTTCTATGTTGGTTCAGGGTCATTAATATACGTTTTAATTTCCAGGAAAATGGAAGGTTGTAACCCTTCCAATGCCTTGCTTTTTCACTTAGTAAGACCCATTTATTTCATTATTTTTTCTTGAATTGAATAATTCACTCGACTCAATATCATACAGGAACCTTGGTGAAATTTCAATTTAAATGTAATATGAACATAAAATGTGGCAATATGCACAATGATTTCGGCACTAATATGGTGAAATACACAACGAACAACCGTAATGCGTGCTTCAGTTCAAGCGTATGAAAAGAAAGTACTAGAAAGTATATTTCACTGGATAAATGCATGTCCAGATGATATAATTGGTCTGCTACGTGTAGATTTATGTTATAAGATGGAAATACTTTACCTGGAGGCATTAAAATTATGGATTCAATAAGAGATAAAGTTACGTGGTTGTTTCAAAAACTGGTGAATCGGGAGACAATAACCTACGCCATTGCGGGAACATTAACCACGATTGTTAATTTTGTAAGCTTGGAGCTGTTATGCAAAATCGGCATATCAACACTGACAGCCAATGCAATTGCCTGGGTGATTGCCGTTACCTTTGCATATTTAGTAAATAAAATTAATGTATTTCAATCAAAAAGTGAGGATGCAAAGGATGAGGCAATGAAGGTGACAAAGTTCTTTGGGTTACGTCTGATCACCTTAGGCGTGGAACAGTTGGGGATGCTGATCTTTGTCGTATGGATGGGCTTCCATCGTTTACTCGTAAAGGCCTTTCTGGCGGTAATCGTGATTGTGCTGAATTATGTGTTTA
The DNA here is from genome assembly GCA_023392995.1 of Bacillota bacterium. GTDB lineage: Bacteria > Bacillota > Clostridia > Lachnospirales > Lachnospiraceae > Mobilitalea. Next base: position 9,133 of record JAEWMZ010000208.1, on the reverse strand, counting down.
GTAAGCTGTTAATCTTTCAAAAAAGTAAATAGCGATATTTGCGTGAAATAGCTGTATTCAAATAAAAAAATAGCTGTATTTGCATAAAATAGCTGCATTCAAATGAAAAATAGCTGTATTTGCATAAAAGAGCTGCATTCACATGAAAAATAGCTGTATTTGCATAAAAGAGCTGTATTCAAATGAAAGAGCTATATTTGCATAAAAGAACTGCATTCACATGAAAGAGCAGTAGATCACATGGTGAATGAAAAGATACCTGTAATAATGGAGGAATAGATAGTATGAGTGAAGTAAAAGCAGTTGTTAAAATAAAAAAAGGAGAAGGAAGAAGCTTAAAAAGCGGTGGACTCTGGATCTTCGATAATGAAATTGATCATATCTCCGGTGAGTTTGAAAACGGAGATTTTGTTGCTGTACATGATTTTGACGACTATTATCTGGGCTGTGGGTTTATTAATACGAATTCTAAGATAACCGTACGCGTAATGTCCAGAGTAAAGGGGCAGGAAATTGATCATGAATTTTTAAAGATGAGAGTACAGACTGCCTGGGAATATCGTAAGACTACGGTGGATGTGGACAGTTGTCGGATCATCTTTGGAGAAGCGGATTTTTTGCCGGGTCTGGTGGTGGATAAATTTTCCGACATTCTCGTGGTTCAGTCTCTGGCATTAGGGATTGACAGAAGAAAGCAGGAGATCCTTACTATTCTAAAGGAGTTGTTAGAACAGGATGGCTATCCGATTCGTGGGGTATATGAGAGAAGTGATGCAAAGGTCCGCTTAAATGAAGGCATGGAGCGAGTAAAAGGCTTTCTGGGAGAACCCTTCGATACCAAGGTTCAAATTGTGGAAAATGGTGTGAAATATCTGGTGGATGTAGCGGAAGGGCAAAAGACCGGCTTCTTCCTGGATCAAAAATACAATCGTGCTGCGATTGGTAAGCTCTGCCGGGGAGCAAGGGTACTTGACTGCTTTACCCACACTGGTTCTTTTGCACTGAATGCCGGTTTCTGCGGTGCAAGAGAGGTGATTGGAGTAGATGCCTCGGAGCTTGGTGTGGCTCAAGCTACGGAAAATGCAGCATTAAATGGTTTAACTGACACGGTAAAGTTTATCACTGCAGATGTCTTTGACCTGTTACCGGAATATGAGAAAAAAGGGGAATTGTTCGATGTAGTTATCTTAGATCCTCCTGCTTTTACTAAATCCAAGAATTCGGTAAAGAATGCGATCAAGGGATATCGTGAGATTAATCTAAGAGCCATGAAGCTGGTAAAGGACGGAGGGTATCTGGCTACCTGCTCCTGTTCTCACTTTATGACACCGGATTTATTTGCTGAAACCATTGGCCAGGCGGCGAAAAATGTGAAAAAGAGAATCAGACAGGTAGAGTACCGTACCCAGGCACCGGATCATCCGATTCTGTGGGCTGCGGATGAATCCTACTACTTAAAGTTCTTTATCTTTCAGGTGGTAAATGAAAAATAAGAAATAAGAATAACCGGAGAAGGAGGAAGTCCATACTGACACGATCCTAGCGATGTGTGCAGTAAGGGAGCATGGACATAATTATGACTTACGAAGAAGCAAGAGCATTTATAGACAATTCAAATCAATATGGCAGTAAGCTTGGGCTGGAGACGATCACAGAGCTGATGAGAAGACTGGATAATCCCCAGGACTCGCTGAACATCATACATGTTGCAGGAACCAATGGAAAGGGATCAACAACAGCCCTGATTGCCTCCGTACTTGCTGCACAGGGATATTTGGTGGGGAGATATATCTCTCCGGCAGTCTTTCAGTATCAGGAGAGCATACAGTTATCCAGAAATAACGAGAACAATCAGATTAAGAATGAAGCTATTACAGAAGCCGGAATCTGTTCCGCCCTAATTCCTATTAAAGCCGCTTGTGAAGCTATGACCAGGGAGGGCTTTCACCATCCGACAGCCTTTGAGATCGAGACTGCAATGGCTATTCTATATATGAAGCAGCAGAAGGTGGATTTTGCAATCATAGAGGTTGGATTGGGCGGTAGATTGGATGCGACAAATGTAATCATGCATCCAATCTGCTGTGTTATTACATCCATAAGTAGGGATCACATGCAGTTTCTGGGGGATACCTTGGAGAAGATCGCAAGGGAAAAGGCTGGAATCATAAAGCAGGGAGTACCGGTCATAACCTGTAATAATGATCCACGTGTGCTTGTGGCGCTAAGAGAGACCTGTGAAGAAAGAAATGCAGAATTAACTGTGCTGGAGGAAACGGAGCTGGTTCAGTTAAGCTATCGTCTGAAAGCGACCAGCTTTTTGTATCACGGACAAGAGTATGAGCTTAAGATGCTGGGAGAATATCAAGGGAAGAATGCGCTGTTAGCCTTGGGCACCATCGATCTTCTGCAAAGGTTAGGTTACCGGATTGATATAAGTTCAAGGGCAAGAGGCTTGTCTCAGGCACAATGGGGAGGCCGCTTTGAAATTCTGGCCAAAGAACCCTATTTTATCATTGACGGAGCACATAATGAAGATGCTGCTTTGCATCTAAAGAAAACACTGCTGCAATATTTTTATAAGAAAAGATTGATCTATATTGTTGGAGTGTTAGCAGATAAGGAGTATGGTAAGATTTTAGAACATATGGCGCCTTTGGCTTATAAAATCATTACGGTTACGCCGAACAATGAAAGAGCCTTAGCCTCCTCGCAGCTGGCGATAGAGGCTGAGAAATATAGCAATTGTACTGTTATCGATGCTATAACAGTTCCAAAGGCAATTAAGCTAGCATATGATGGGGCAGAAGAGGAGGATGTGATCCTTGCGTTTGGTTCATTATCCTATTTGGCAGAGGTGAAGCACGCCTTATTTAGCCGCAGCTGAAGGCGTCGGTGAAATCAGATCTGCTAAGGTTGGAGCCTGGAATCGATTCACCAGAGGATCGCCATCCGCTATTGCAAAATAGGTATTTGCTCCGTCCATATCCTGGAAGAAGACATAATCCTTGGTAATATTAATCTGTTTATATTCACCTGAGAGCATAAGCTCGTCCTTCATCGTATCCAGATTCAACCGATAAATACCCTTCGCCTTCTTATTCACTGCCTGATAATAGACATATTTTCCGCTGTTCGTAATATTGTAAGTAGAGCAATATTGATTCACCAGCTTTTCAGGCTTTGTTCCAGACTGATTCATACGGTACAATTTGTTATTATCATTCTTATTAATATAGTAAATATAATCTCCAAAGTAAATCGGATAAAGGTAAGAACCTTCGATGACAGGATGAGAGGTATAACTAAGTAAATCCAGGGAATGAATATTAAAGTCTTTCGAATTTCCAGAGAAATACAGGGAATTACCTTCCGCTTTTACAGGAATTACATCATCCTTAACCAGTATACGTTCTTCTTTTCGGTCTATTTTATAACGGTATAAGCAGAGGCCGTAATCCACATTATATTTTTGGAGATACAGATAATTACCTTTTAAGGTGAGATAGGCACTGGGATCAGCGGTATAGGCCTTTAATTCTGATCCGTTGTGTTTAATACGATAAGCACCTGTATTATAATAAACCATTAAATTGTCATTGGAACTCTTCTTTGTATTATTGGCTTGAATATAATAAATGTAATCGTCATCAGCATTGATATAGACTGCCTTAGCCTTACTAATCTGCCGGAAGCTGCTTAAGGTATCATTGGTAACAAAGAGGCTGCCGTCTGCATTATTATTGCTGAAATAGATTTTTCCATCCTGCTCGCAGAAGAGACCGCCGTTATATATGTTTCCCGCAGTATTACCAAGCTCATCGTCCGAATTATAATAGGTACGGTCCAGGTTATAATAATAGATACCTGCCGCTGCAGCGACGGTGAGAATTGTAAGGGTTAAGATTACCCTTGTGATGAGCTTTGCCATGTGTCCTACCTCCAGGAATTTATATTCTAAGTTTAAAATATTACTTTATTCGATCTATTTCATTATATCTCTGTCAGCAAAATTATGCAATAAGGACCAGAAGACTAATCTTATAGCAGGCAGCAGATAAAAAGTTCTGTCAGGCTGCAAGGTTTCCAGTTGAATAAAAGATAATGAAATAGTATAATAATGCAAGATTCCTAGAAGAGGCTGTTGTATATTTGTTAAGAAATGATAGAATGAATATCAGCTTGAATAATACTATTAGTTCCTGCTTTTCAGGACGAACGGAGGAAATGGATGATTGATTTACTTGAGAGCCGTGGTAAAATTGATGAAGTGGATCGTAAGATCGTAGAATTAATTGAGGAGCGGATGAAATTAGCCATCGATGTTGCTACTTATAAGCAAAGTGTTGGTAAACCCATATTTGATGCAGCCAGAGAGGAAGAAAAGCTGGCTGCCTTAACAGCACTCACCAATAACGAATTTAATCAGAAGGCAATTTCTGATTTGTTTAAGCAAATTATGTCTTTAAGCCGAAGACTCCAGTATACCTTGTTGGATAATATGGAAGGTCTTGGTTTAACAGAGGTTGAAAAGCCAAGTGTTTACCATAATACCAAGGTAGCATACTTTGGGGAGCGGGGCTCTTATACCGAACAGGCGATGATAGAGTATTTTGATTGCGATGTAAGCAAAATCGCTATGAGTACCTTTAAAGAGGTAATGCAGGCAATCCAGGAAGGGAAGGCAGATTATGGGGTTCTTCCGATTGAGAATTCCTCTACAGGTACATTGTCCGATATCTACGATCTGCTGTCAGAATATGATAACGTTATCATCGGCGAGCATATGGTAAAGATCGAGCATAATCTTTGGGGTTTGCCGGGATCTAAGTTGTGCAATATTAAAAGAATCTATTCGCATAAGCAGGGATTGCAGCAGTGCTCCGGATTTCTCAAGCAATTTCCGAATGTGAAGCAAATAGAAGGTGGAAGTACCTCTGGAAGTGCTCGTTTTATATTAGAAGAAAATGATTTTACAAAAGCTGCGATTGCAAGTAAACGCGCCGGGGAGGTTTTTGGTTTACAGCTATTGCAGGCTTCCATACAAGATGAGGATAATAATACAACCAGATTCATTGTTATTTCAAATAAAAAGATATATACTAAGGGTGCGGATCGTACCAGTATCTGTTTTGAGCTGCCGCATAAGAGCGGTTCCTTGTATCATATGCTGAGTCATTTTATCTATAATAATATTAATATGACGAAGATTGAATCCAGACCGATCACCGGAAAGGCTTTTGCATACCGCTTCTTTGTTGACATTGAAGGTGGACTTGATTCTCCGGCCGTAAAAAATGCACTGCATTGTATTAATGAAGAGGCAATCGAGATGAAAATTCTTGGCTGTTATATACCGGTTCGATAAAAACATATCTTTTCTTCATAATTTTTTCAAAAACAAAACACAAAGTGAACATAATTTGTTGTTAAACTGTTCTTATTAAAAGGAGATAACAGGATAATACCTGATCAAACAAAATTAAATATCATAGGCAATTGCGAAACAATATAGTATTTACAATTGTATACACAGCAAATGCTATTTCTTCGCTCCAATGCTTCCTTCGGGCTTAGCTTCCGCTTCGAAACAGTATTTGTTGTGTATACAATAGCTTTAGTTAATGAGTTTCACAATTCCCTATTAGATAACATTTTGAAAGGAGCGTTTTTATGAACAACGAATTTAATCATCAGCCAGATGGATATACGGATGGAACGACTGATTCCAGAAATGTTAGTGAGGATAACACAAGCCTCAGCAGTGTAGATAGTAATACGAAGAGCAGCGCTGAGACGGGTAACACAGGGAGCAGCAATACGTATCAAGGCTATAGTTCCTTTGATAATCTATATACTTATCCTGCAAGTTCTGCTCCGGTAGAGGAAAAGAAACCCCACAAAAAGAGAAAGACTCCGGGCTTTGTAAAATTAGTGGCTGCAGCCATGGCCTTTGGATTAATAGCGGGAGGTACCTTCCAGGGCTACTACGCTTTAACGAATCCGGTGAATAGCAAGAATAATGGCAACAGTTCAAATTTGCAGGCAACGGTGACAGAGGCGACTGAGGATACCAACGCGGTAGCGGAAACAACCTCTACGAAAGGCGTTGTAGCAGATGTATCCCAGGTGGCAGCGAGTGTAATGCCTTCTATTGTAGCAATTAATTCTACAATCACAACAACGAATTATGATTTCTTTGGAAGAGCCTACAGTCAGGAAGCACAGGGCAGCGGCTCAGGAATCATCATTGGGCAGGATAAATCTACTCTATACATTGCTACCAACAATCATGTAATTGATGGTGCTTCTACCGTTCAGATTGTATTTGCAGATGAGAAAACAGCTACAGGAGCAATAAAGGGCGCAGACGCTAATTCAGACTTAGCAGTTGTAACAGTTAATATGAAGGATTTGTCAGAGGAAACAGCAGCGGCAATTAAAATTGCTACCCTTGGTAATTCTGAGGATGTAAAAGCCGGTGAGATGGCAATTGCCATTGGTAATGCACTTGGCTATGGACAGTCAGTAACCGTTGGCTATATCAGCGCGGTAAATAGAGAGGTTACTATTAATAATCAGACAATGACCCTTTTACAGACAGATGCAGCGATTAATCCTGGTAACAGCGGTGGTGCTTTATTAAATGCAGCAGGTCAGGTAATTGGTATTAATTCAGTCAAATATGCATCAGAGGAAGTCGAAGGAATGGGATATGCAATTCCAATTTCCAAGGCAGTTCCGATCATTAATGAGTTAATGAACCGTGAAGTAGTATCTACCGCAGATCAAGGCTTTTTAGGAATTGATGCATCTACCGCCCAGGAAGTTACACAGGCTTATGCAGATCGTTTCAATATGCCGATTGGAGTCTATGTTAACGACATTATAGATAATTCCCCGGCAGCAGATGCAGGGTTAAAGCAGGGTGATATCATTACCGGCCTGGATAGTGCAAAGATTGAGAAAATCGATGATCTGGTAAGTGCGCTCAGCTTTAAAAAGGCTGGTCAGTCGGTTAATCTGGTAATTCAGACGAAGGAAAATGGTAAGTATACAGAAAAGACCTTGAAAGTAACTTTGGCAGAGAAGAATTAAGTTCAAGTATTACTTTAGAGTCCAACTCGGAACAGATTATTTGATGCAGTAGATGCAGTAAATGATATTAAAGTTAAATTATCGTTACGAACCAAGTTAGATGATGTTTATGTAATAAAATGAAAAGATATAGATATAATAAAAACAGCTGCCAACCGGCAGCTGTTTTTTAGGGTGTGTGACACACGCATGTTTTAGATTATTGTTCGGAAGTGCCGTCAGAGGTATCCTCCTCGGCTGTCTCCTCAACGTCATCATCGTCCTCATAATCATCGAAATCATCATCAAAATCTTCCAGATAATCCGGATTCATGTACCTATAAACTGCATATGCGATAGCAGCCATTGCAGCGATAGCACCGACGATTGTCAATATACAGACAACAACTTTCTTTGCCTTTTCGCCAGGATCTTTTTTGTGAACCAATTCGCCTGATCTAATTGCGCAAATAAGATCATCAATTTTATTTCCCATGAAAACACTTCCCTTCTTTTATTATAACAAGTAAATAGATTTACTGTGTAGCCCTTAATGAATATTAATTATATTATACCATAGAATGGACTGCTTTACTATATTATTTCAAATTATGTTAAAAATATTCGAAGCTTAAGCCAATAACATAGTATTTAATTAATTTTGATTAAATTAGCAAAGGAAGAGAGTAATTTTTTGACACCGAAATTAGGAAAGTCTACGGTAACCTCATAATCCTTACCGCCCTTGGTGATGTTAGTTACAAGACCAACACCAAATTTTATATGCTTCACAGTGTCACCTACCTCATAATCTAAGGTGCCCATCTGCTTTCCTTCAAATTGCTTGACGGCAGGAGTCGTATAGGGCTTATAGGTGGCTTGCGACTGCTGATAGCCTCCTTTTTGCTGCTTGTCAAAGATGGTGTCGTCAAACGCGGAGGTATCCGTAAAGCGGAACACATTGCCGGAAGCTTCATTTTTTTGTGCCATACCAAGCTTGCGTGGCTCTGCCATACTCATCTTAAGCAGATAGCGTGGTATCTCATGGACAAAACGAGAAGGACGGTTATATTGGAACTCACCTCGCAGCATACGCTGCTTTGCAGCAGACAAGGAGAGCTGCTTCATGGCTCTTGTTATTCCGACATAGCATAAGCGGCGTTCCTCTTCGATTTCCTCCGTTGGATTATCTGCGTGAATTGACATGTAGCCAGGAAAGATTCCTTCCTCCATACCGCACAGATATACATAAGGGAACTCCAGACCTTTAGCACTATGCAGTGTCATTAATACAACCTTTTCACTATCCTCGTCCAGATTATCAATATCTGCTACCAAGGCAACCTCTTCTAAAAAGCCGCTCAAAGAGGGCTCCTCCAAAGCATTTTCCTCATAAGCTACTAATTTGTTCACAAGCTCGTTGATATTACTGATGCGCTCCAAAGCCTCCTCGTCGCCTTCCTCCTCTAATTCCTTCAAATATCCGGTTGCATCCAGAATATCATCAATCAGGCCGCTAAGTGCATAGCCCGGCTGATTGATACGGGATTTTAAACCTTCAATCATACTGACAAAGGGAGCAAGCTTGGAAGCGGCACGTTCCAGCCCAGGAATATAATGAGCCCGAGTAAGTGCATCGTAAAAGCTCATGTCATGATTCAGGGCATAATCATTCACCCGGTCAACGGTAGTTAGTCCGATTCCCCGCTTTGGAACATTAATGATACGCTTGGTAGAGAGGCTGTCCAAACCATTGTTAATCGTCTTCAGATAAGCAAGGATATCTTTAATTTCCTTACGGGAATAGAAGTTCACGCCTCCGATCAGCCGGTAAGGAATGTTTCTTAATATCATCTTTTCTTCTAGAAGACGAGACTGTGCATTGGTACGATAGAGGACGGCGAAGTCCTTATAGGTTGCATCCCCATTATCAATCCATCGTCTTATCTCTGAGGTTATGGAATCCGCTTCTTCAATATCGGATTCAAATTGGGTGAAATGAATTGGCTCACCCTCCTCATTATCCGTCCAGAGAGACTTGTCCTTTCGACCTTGA
>JAEWMZ010000177.1 GCA_023392995.1 Bacillota bacterium | reverse complement strand
AACTGCCATTCCAGTAACGCTCAGATCTTTTAAGATACCTTCTACATTTTTCTTCTTCCCGCTTTGACTGGTTACGGCTACCGTCACGATTTCTCCGATAAATACACGATAAGCTTCTCTGCGGTTTTCTAAGGAGGCCTCTGCTTCGGAGTAAGTGTAATAAACTCTCATTCCTTTAAATACTTCTGGCTGCAATTTATGAATCGGGAATCGAAACACTCCATCCTTTACGGTATAGATGATCTCAGCATTTTTTAGTGAATCCGGTTCCACGACCTGATTATTCTTTAGTATGGATGGTATTACTATGTATTGGTTGTTTTTTGCCAAAAGACTGACAAATAAGCTGTAGTCTTTCTCATAATGGTTGAATTTAATGATCAGTTTATTTTCCGTATCGATATCGAATATTTTCATGCAAATTTCTCCTGGAGCTGTCCTTATAGGATAATATTGTGAAATGCAAAGCATTTCACATCCGGCATTGAGCAACCTAGCGGTTGAATGTCAGTTAGGGTGAAATACAGAGCATCTCACATCCGGCACTATGCGACATGAGGTCGAATGTTACGTTAGTGCGAAACGCAGAACATTTCACATCTGACACCACACGACCTAACGGCAGAATGTCCGTTAGTATGAATAGGTAATTTTTATCATGAAATAACTATTACACACAGTATATTATCACTGAGTAATATTTTCAATATCTTGACAAAAAAATTGTTAATTTTTATCGAAAAATATCTTAAACGAACTTTATCTGATCTGATACTTTCCTATTTTTTACTTGAATCTGCTTTTATTCCAGTTCCCTTGTCCTATTAAACCTCTTATCCTAATAATCCTCTTATTTTATTTCTCTTGTTATTCTAATTAGCATTTCTTACTTTATTAGTAAAGACAGGGTTCCCGCAACAATCAAAACCAAACCCAGAAAGGCCTTTTTCGTTAGCCTTTCTTTTAAGAACAGATAAGAAAATGAAATGGTTACTACGATACTTAATTTATCAATGGGAACCACAACACTGGCAAGCCCCTCCTTCAAGGCGCTATAATAGCACAACCAGGACCCTCCGGTAGCAAAGCCTGATAGAATCAGATAGCTCCAACTCCTTCGATCAATGGTTTTAATGGTGTGCTGCTTTCTGGTGATGAATACCATACCCCAAGCCATAACAAGAACCACCACTGTTCGTATTGCTGTTCCAAGATTCGCTTCAACTCCCTCGATCCCAACCTTACCAAGGATTGAGGTAAGACTTGCAAACAAAGCAGATAAACACGCATATAGGAACCATCGACTGCTCTTCTTATCCTGCTTCTTCACATCCTTCTTTTGTATCATCAAGTAAGTACCACTGCCAATCAAAAGCACTGCCACTGCTTTTATTAACGTGAATTCTTCTCCCAGAAACAAAAAGGCTAAAAGCATGGTTAATATGGTACTGGATTTATCAATTGGTGTAACCTTATTTACATCTCCCAGCTGTAACGCCTTAAAATAGAACAGCCAGGAGGCGCCGGTGGCTAAACCGGATAAGAATAAAAAGCAAAGAGTTTTACCGCTTATCTGGGAAATGGTATTCTGTGAGCCTGCAATAAAAACCATGATCCAGGAAAACACCACCACTACCACAGTGCGAAGGGCCGTTGCAACATTGGAATCGGTATCCCGAATACCATTCTTTGATAAGATCGCTGTAATACCGGCAAATAATGCTGAGCCAAAGGCTAATAGAATCCACATACAATAATGTCCCTTCTTTGATCGTTATCCTTACTTCGAAAAATCACTTCATTGCATTCAACAGTCCTTCGCCCACAGTCGCGAGGTGCGGGATGTGAAATGCTCTGCATTTCACACTATTCACATTTGACCTATCTTATTACAAAAGGCGGATGATCAACCTTTATTAGGAATCAATTGCCCTTTCTTCTACCAAAGATGATTCCGCAGACGATTAAGCACCTTTTATTCTATCTAGCTTGGATACTGATCAAATACCTGTAGCAGAGTTTCATAAATTGTTTTCGCCGCCTTTGTCTGAAATTCCTCATTTGTCAATTTATCATGCTCTGCTTGATTCGAGAGAAAACCTAGCTCAATGAGCACCGCAGGTACAGTATTTTTATAGATAACTGTATAATCCGCATATTTCACGCTCCGTTTTGTAGTACCCAGCTCAGAGACCAAATTAGTAAGCAGCATAGATGCCAGAGTCTGACTCGTTAAGCCAGCACTATTGGCAGAATTATTGCTTTTCGAATAATATACCTCTGTTCCGCTGACGGTGAGTGCCTCCGAAGCATTCATATGTAAGCTGACAAATAAATCCGCCCCCACCTGTTTCACAAAGGCAGCTCTTTCACTAAGTGAAAGATCATTGTCTGCTGTTCTGGTATAGTAGGCCTTGATTTTGGTGGTATCGCTATCAAAATACTGCTTGCCAAGGGTATACAGAATCTTAAAATTAACATCCTTTTCATTCGTACCATAATACTTTGCGCCAGTAGCTCCGCCGCCATGCCCCGGATCAAGCACCACAATATTATCATAAATCTCATTGGGATTTCCTACATTGACATATATATTGTTATCATCCCAAGCAAGCTCATAACCCTGTATGGTACTGGTGCTTACCTTAATCTCGGTAACATTATTTTTAACCGATACGTTTACCGACTTCACTTTGCCGCTGGAATTTGTAATGTTATTTGCATTATAGAATTCCTTATAATCTCCTAAAAGCCGGATAACAAAATATTTACTGAGATAATAATCTTCATCCGAAACCATATCTACTGTAAGCCCTTGCGGTCTTGGAATTACAATTGCATAGGCACTTGTATCTACCACCGTCGGAATTTCCTTTGTCCCGCTTCCGGGAACGGAAGTCTTCGGCTTCTGAAAGGATATTGTATAGGTATTGCCATCTTCCAGAAAATAATACGCAAAGCCCTCCAATAAGCTGATTACTACCTGCGTCTGATTATTACTATAGGTGACTATCAGCTGGGTTATAAACTGGGTACCGCCGACAGGTGAAGAAATCTCGCCCAAAGTATTAACAATACCGGGGAACACCAGCGTGATCAGGTTTGTCTGTTCCGATATACTAGCCGTTATAGGAGTCAGACCTTCGAACATAAGGTAATCACCTGCTGCGTTAACTCCCATAGTAGCCTTTATTAACGCATTGGAATAAACGGTTACATATAGCTGCTTCCGATCCTCCGATAAGGTTAGGTCATAATCGTAATTTCCGGAAATTGTCTCAATCATAATAGTAGCACTGGTGCCCTGCCCCGGAGAAGTAATAATGTTATTAACCAGACTTCCGGATACCCCGTAAATCGGATAGCTCTGACTTGTACAGCTCATATTCTCCGTACTTAAGGTTATTACATTTCCTGTGTTACTTGACGTCACTTTTCCAAAAGGCTGGGTGGCTGATATACGATAGGTCTCACAGTTCATCCTGGCATCCTGTGTTTCACGAGCCACTGTCTCAATTGCGCCTGCCGGATTATTATTTGCTGAACTAAGCTCTTTTCCTCCCGACGGCTTTTTGTATAACGCCTCTGCACCAAGCCATTGGCTTAGGATTGTTCCTGTCTCGTTAATAATATTACTATCTCCAAGCTCTGGAGCTTTTTCTCCTGAGCTTGAACTGGAGCTATTCTTTTTTGTAGTAATTACCGATGTTTTTGCAGAACTATTCCATTGATACTGATAGCCCAGGGAGGTGGTAGTTACCGCTCCGGGAACCAGGACATAGGTGGTATTATCAGTATAGTTTGTAACCAGAATCGGCGCCGTATCCAGCTGAATCGACTTATTATTTAAGGTGGCCTTTTTACTGCCAATGGTCATGATCAGCGTTTGACTCCCCTTCTTTAGGGTGATTTTCTTTGTGCTGGTATCATAACTATAATCCGCAGCTATTTTTGAATCCGAAAATACTTTTTTCGCCTGCAGCATTGCCGTATTATTGGATATGATACTTGGCATATCACCAAGGGCTACTTTCGCCCCATCAATCGTTACGGCGCCCAATGTACTGGAATATTCGAAGGCAGCCCCACCGTTATAGGATAAGGTGAGTGTACTCTTACTTATTGCGATAATACTATTTTTACTATCCCAGCTGTAAGTAAGTCCTAAGGCTTCTGCTACATACCGGGAGGGAACCAATACTTTTGTCTTTCCTGCTGCCACATATTTTAATTTCACCGGAGCTACTGGCAATGTAACTTTAGCTCCGTTCAAGGTTGCCTGCCTGCTGCCGATGGTCATGACAAGGGTTTTACCATATTGGGTAATGGTAACGGTTTTCTTTTTATCATCATAAGAGCATTTTGCTGCCAGCTTTGAATTTTGAAATACATCGTCATAAGGAACCAGCCCAATACCGCTTTCCAGAATACCCGGGGTAGCGGAGCTACTTACGGTTGTCCCGTTATAGGTCACCTTCGGTTGCACTCCGGTATAAGTAGTTGTCTTTGCAGTTGAATAATTATATATTTTAATTCCCGAGGCCGCTTCTACTATTGTAGTATTACAAGCCGCTAGAAAAATAGCCATTATTATCAAACAGCCCATCTTTATCTGTTGCCTATAGTTCATTATTACATTGTTGCGTTTGAAATGTAAGCTTTGCATTGTAAAAATCATTCTGGTATTATACCTCCTGTTCTGGTCATTGCAGTCAGCCGCTGTTATACTTGGAATCTTCAACCTTTTCATAGCAGCCTAACTACTCTCCTCTGTTTACAGTTATCAAAAAGTGATTGCCAACAAGAGATCCCAAAATACTGATTCTCTTGCTGAAAATATAGATGCAAACGGAATGGTTACATTTGTCTTTTATTACATTAAAATACAGAAATGTTAAAATTGTGTCATAACCAGAATTATCGATATTTTATTACCAAAGTACTATCTCGATTCAAACGTATTTATCGATCTGAGCCTTATTTTTTCGACTTTGTTAAACAATTTTCACGCTTTATGACTTGTCCACAATTGTAGACTTATACTCATATGCGCTGTCGCTTTTCATCTATTGTTGTAGAATTACTATATTTTACTTATACTAGGCATTATACACTCCATTTTTCCTGCTTCCTTTCTATTCCTATTTTGGATAGGTTTTCATTCCTACGTTTCTATGCTATAATGTCTGAGGATACATCAGCCCAATTGCTTTCGGAGGTAAAAAAATGACTGAACGAAATTATCATGATCAAATAAATATAGATAACACAGAAAAACTCAGAAAAATGTTGGAATCCTTACCCCATTTTTGTAAGAACTATTTCCGGGGTATTGAACCGATCACCTCATCCAGAACCAGAATTGCATATGCATATGATTTGGGGATCTTTTTTGAATTCTTAAAAAAATCAAATCCAACGCTCAAGAACACAGAAATCCCGGATATTAAGATTGACATTCTGGATCAAATCCATGCTGTTGATATCGAGGAATATCTGGACTACTTATCCTATTACAGAACAGAGGAAACGGAACGCCTTAATGCGGAAAATGGCAAGAAGCGCAAGCTGGTATCGCTCCGCAGCTTCTATAGTTATTACTTCAAAAAGGAAATGATTCAAACGAATCCCGCCGCCTTAATTAACGTTCCAAAGCTGCATGAGAAAGCGATTATACGTCTGGATGTAGATGAGGTGGTTCGATTATTGGACGAAGTGGAACATGCTCAGAATATGACAAAGACGCAGCAGAAATATCATGAGAAGACCAGAGTTCGTGACCTGGCATTAATCACGCTTTTATTAGGAACCGGAATTCGTGTCTCTGAATGCGTTGGACTTGATATCAATGACCTTGATTTTGAGAACAATGGAATAAAGATTCGCCGTAAGGGCGGATATGAGGTGATTATTTATTTTGGGGATGAAGTGGCGGAGGCTCTCCAGGATTATCTGACAGAACGTATGAAAATTGTTCCCTGTGATGGTCACACCAATGCCCTCTTCCTTTCCATGCAGCAAAAGCGTATTAATGTACGCTCTGTTGAAAATTTGGTTAAAAAATATGCTTCTATTGTGACAAAGCTGAAGACGATTACTCCCCATAAGCTTCGCAGCACCTACGGTACTACCCTGTATCAGGAAACCGGGGACATTTATCTGGTGGCGGATGTTCTTGGGCATAAGGATGTTAACACCACTAAGAAACACTACGCAGCGATAGAAGATAGCCGCCGGCGCAGTGCTGCAAAAGTTGTGAAACTAAGGAAGGAGTAAAAACAACGAGGCAATGACCGCGAAGCGGATACTTCATTACGAGGCATCCGCTTTGTCATTCGTCAACGGCGCAATTATCGAAAATACTTATTTTGTAATCCACTCAATGGGGTCGCCTGGCTCTATTGTTCCAGGACCCACTCCCGTTCCTACTACTGTTCCTCCAGGACCATATATTAGTCCTTCTCCTGTTTCCGGATTGGTAGGCTGGTCGATTTGATACAAATATCCTGTCTTTCCGTATCTGCCGAGTTTGCTTTGGTCATAGCGGTCACTATCCATGCAAATATTGACGGCTTTGAGCGCAACCGTCATATCATGGCTCCCTTTGCAAAATTCATGTTCCCATAAAAACTCACATTCGATATTAAGAAAACACTCTTTAATTCGTGGTGCATTAACTGTAACAGCTCTTTCTGCCGTTAGACCGGCAGCGGTAATTTCATCAGTTTCAAACTCATTATTACCAATCGTTTTTGCGCAACGGCCATATACATCATTTGAGGGGAAATTCAGCACACAAACGCCGGTTTCTTTTAGTGATTGATACATATGCCCGCCTTTATTGACTTTGCTCATAATACAGATAAAATCATCTGTTCCGCCTCCAACAAAAGTCGACCAAGATTGCAGGCAGGCGTTTTCTTTTCCGTTAGATTTCCAACCTGTGACAACGAATACTAACGAGGGTATGGCTGTCACAAAATCATACCATGAAAAACCACCGACAGCTTCGCAGTATTGTTCAGAAATCGTTTCTGGTCTTGTAGGGAAATCTTTTTTCATAATACTCTACTCTCCTAATATTTTTAGATTTTGGCTATCTTTATTTTATTATTCTACCACAACAAACTCGACAACAGTATGTCTCGTTTGTTTGCCGTAGTTTAAATAAATTTATTTCGACCCTTGCCCTTTTTCTTTTTCATTCAAATGCCCCTTTCTACATTTGCATTCGACAATAGAAATACATATTTAATTTTTTCCAAGAAGCGGATTTTTGCTATCAAATCTCAGCTTCGGACACAACATTTTTTACACCCTCTTATAGGTCAATCAAATTTATCTGTTTTGATATCTTTTATTTAAAAAATTATTGGTTATAAAGTTGATAATCTTACTCTATTTTAGCCTTTATTCTCCTAACACCAGCCGATGATGCTTCTTCTTTGATTATTTTAAATCTCCCTAACTCCTTCGTATTTGATGCATGAGGTCCTCCACAAATTTCTTTGGAATAGCCTTGAATGGTATAAACTTTTACCCTATTGCCATACCTATTATCAAATATTCCAATTGCATCCAATTCTCTGGCCTCATCTACTGTCATCTCCTCACAAATCACATCAATGCCATTATCGATTGCTTCATTAACAATCCTTGATACTTCACTTAATTCATCTGCTGTTAGCTTTCTCTCAAACGAAAAGTCAAATCGTAATCTTTCTTCGGTTATATTACTGCCTCTCTGGAATACATCGGCTCCCAGCACCCTTCTTAAAGCACCATTCAGCAAATGCGTTGCTGTATGAAGACGTGTTGTTTGAACACTTGAATCAGCAAGACCTCCTTTAAATTTTCTCTCAGCGCCTTGTCTTGATTTCTCCTGGTGCTCTTTAAATCGTTGCTCAAAACCAACAAAATCTATTTTAACTCCATGCTCTTCAGCTAACTCCATCGTAAATTCAATCGGGAAACCAAAAGTATCATACAGTTTAAATGCTAGTTCTCCTTGCAGCAATTCATCCTTTTGAAGCTTCGCAAAGTATCTTTCTGCCTTTTTTAAACCTAAGTCAAGGGTTTTTCGAAATAGGCAAGACTCCTTTTCTAATTGTTCTAGAATATAGATTTGATTATCACCTAACTCACTATATACCCCCTTATATTGCTGTATGATTACACTCACTAAATCACTAAGTGTATTTTCCGGAAAACCGTACTTCTTAATTAATCTTATAGCACGTCTTATCAATCTTCTCAGAATGTAGCCCTGCTCTGAATTTGAAGGTGCAATATGTTTCGAGTCACCAAGTATAAATGTAATAGCTCTGGAATGCTCACATATGATACGGTAATCACGTCTCGTTTCATCTGTATAGGGAATATCAGTTAAACTTTTCAACTGATTCATCACTGGTATAAACAGTTCCGTATCATAAACATTATCCTTGCCATTCATAATCGTTAAAACTCGCTCCATTCCCATTCCAGTATCCACATTTTTATTATGCAAGGGTTCAAAAGTGCCATCCCTGTTTTTGTTATATTCCAGAAAAACATTGTTCCATATCTCAACATATTTGCCGCAATGACATGCCGGTCCACACTCCTCACAACAGGGCTCCTTACCCATGTCATAGAATATCTCGGTATCCGGACCACATGGTCCTGTCACACCAGCTGGTCCCCACCAGTTTTCTTCTCTTCCGTAATAAAATATCTGATGATCTGCCAACCCCTTCGATTTCCATATCTTAGCCGTCTCCTCATCTCGTTCAAACACTTCATCACCGCAGAAAACGGTGACAGCAAGTCGTTCTAGTGGAAGCTTCAGAGCCGTTGTTAAAAACTCAAAACTTAGGGAAACAGACTCTTCTTTAAAATAATCTCCCAGCGACCAATTTCCTAACATCTCAAAAAATGTAAGATGTGTATCGTCTCCAACCTCATCAATATCACATGTTCTTATGCATTTTTGAATGTTAGTGAGACGTTTCCCTTGCGGGTGGCTTTCACCTAATAAGTATGGAACTAACGGATGCATACCCGCAGTCGTAAACAGAACCGTCGGGTCGTTGTCTGGGAGTAATGAAGCCGAGGCGATTTCACAATGTCCTCTCTTCTCAAAAAATTCAACATACATTCTCCTTAATTCTTGTGCTGTCATTGTAAAACTCCTCTCTTGATCATTTTTTGTATTAAAAAAGCCCTAAGCTGAGTAATTCAGCTTAGGGCGAACTCTTATGTCCGTGTTACCACCTAAATTCAAGTGTAAAACTTGCACTCTGTTAGTACGGGGCAATTATTTATATTACCTGATACCAATTTCCTTTTAACGGCGGAATCCCCGATGAAGTCTACTAAGATTTCTCTGTTCGATCCATGGCTCCAAGACTGCTTCCATGTTATCTTTGTAAAGATTCGCACCACCATCTTCTCTCTGTGACTCTAATAACATTTACTATTTCTCTTCATAGCCTTTATATGTGAAATTAAGTGTAGAATACCATCATTTACTTTACTTGTCAAATATAATTATCTACTGCTTTGCTAAAAGACACCAATGAGAAAACAAGAGTTCTTGTTCATGAGTACTTTATCTCTATATGATTATTTCCTATCAGTCAAAAGTCTGTTTCTCTATAAATGTACTTTATCTCCTACTCATATAGCTTATCAACATTATGTAGATTATATTAAAAAGTATAATATTTTTTTATTTATTAAATTAATCTTTATAAATTGGAGCTATGTATTTAGTAAAAAATCTCTGCTGCCACATGATAGATTTTAGGTATATCAAATAAAGCGTTTAAGGTAACCCCCAGCTGGGGTGTATATTCCATTACATTCCAGATGCTAATACCCTTGAGGTTATATTCCACTGCAATGTCAAGTAATGCAACCAGAGTTCTTGCATCTTTGAACCATACAAAATGCTCAATGCCATCCCGTTCATAATAGTAATACGGTGTCATGTAGTATTCATCAAAACCTAAATTTGTACCGATTTGATTCGCTAATCTTAATGCATCGGAATTTGCCAATGCCACCACTGGCGATTCTCCTTCCACATAAGGCAACTCCCAATCATATGCGATTCTTGTATATCCGATCATTATTTTTTCTGGAGGTATATGTGTCAGCACATACTCCGTATAACCCCTAATGTATGGAATTGTGGTCTGCTCCACATTAGGTATATAAGCAACTGTCCATTGATAGGACAGCAGAATTACTACATCTGCTATCTGACCTATCTGAGAAATATAAGGATTCTCCTCCTTGCCCCCTTCTTGATAACCAAAGGTTTTAGGCATTAAAGTAACCCAGACCTGAAAACCTTCTCTCCTTAGCACTTCTTTTGTCCTTGCAATAAAATCGACATAGTGCTGTAAATCCTCTGCAATAATATATTGAAAACCAAAATTCACTCCATAGAGCTGTTTCTCTGTTAATAACAGTAATAAATTCTGAATCAATTCATTTTGTAAATCTATATCATTAAAAAGTTTGTGAGAAATACCATAGCTTCCTCTCCCTTGCTCCGTGAGTGTTGACAGCATTATAATCGGAGCTACGCCATAGTCTTTTGCCATTTGTATAACTGTAGCCCCATCATTTGGTTCAATGATATCTCCCTGTACCGTTACTCTGTAATCAGCAATTGTAAGATAAGTGATAAACAGCAATTTTTTTTGCAAATCCTCTCTTCTGATATAGGAGAAGGTAAAGGCATTTACTTCCATTCTCTCATTCTTTTCAAACCGAAGGATAAGCTCTTCTCCGATAATTAAATTGCTTCTATCTAATAAATGAGGATTATTCTGCAAAAGCTGCAGCAATGTCTCATCCTGTGCAGCAGCAATGCTTTCCAGTGTATCCCCATCCTGTACTATATAAGTCTGTGCCGGTTTGGTTATAAGCAATATTTGACCAACATTAATCAAATAGTCAGACGATATATTATTATCCCGAACCAATCGTTCAAAAGGTACATTAAACTTCTCTGCGACTAAAGAAAGTGTATCGCCAGGCTGAACCACATAGATCTCCATCAGGAACCTCACGCACCAGTTTATTCCATTATATGATTCATTAAAACGATTCATGATGACAGAGCTGGAATCAGGATTATATTTCTCAGTCTAAAACTGCTTACTTCACACCATTCCGTACCATCCCTCCTTTCACTGAATTCAAAACCATGAGCAATTCAAAACTATGCGCGTTACTATTGCTGCAACTAATATCAGTCCAAATGGTATTTGTCGAACTCAATGATACATGATGTCATATATTAATAAGGTATAAAACTTTTTATGATAAACGCATAAACGCAATCATTGAATAATCTAACTTTACTCTAGCCTGCGGTTACAAGAAGTTTATCGAAAGGGGTATGACAATGGATTTTACAGCTAGTACTGTTGTCACCTTACTGGTGATAATTGGATTTTTAGCACTCATTGTAAGCATTATCACAGAGGTCACAAAAGGTGTAGCCATACTACAAAAGATACCAGCAAACCTGCAAGTAATCGTCTTATCACTTTTACTTACTCTCGTCTCCTATTTTGCCTATATCTCCTACAGCAAGACGGATATTGTTTGGTATTATATTGTCGCTGATTTAATTGCCGGATTTATTGTAGCATATGTAGCTTTGTATGGTTGGAGTAAACTTGCTGATCTCTATAAGAAGTTTCGTAATATACCAACACTAGACATTACGGATGATACTCCCGCCGCTATAAAGTCAGCTATATCGGTGAATACTTCCAAAAATTCTACTAAAAATAATGCCGGGAATTCTAACAAGAAAGAATTAACGACGCAAACACCCGAGACACAAACACCGAGTTCTTCCGACAAAACACTTGAGGAAAATGATAAAACAGATATCGAAGCTGCTGTGCTTCCAGTTCTTGAGACTATTATTGCTAATGTTAAATCAGTCGCAGAAGAAGCGATAAACTTATCCACGGGCCGTTTAGCAGAAGACAATACTAATATTGACACTTCCAAAGTAACTGCTGATAAAAAAACTGGTCTTGGCAAAGAAACTACTGACAAAGAAACTACGAACAAAACTTTATTCGATAGTGCTTCCATTGATAAAACCGCTACTAATAAAGCTTCTACTGACAAGGCTGCTGATAAAGCTCCCTCTAGCAAGTCCGCTACTGAAAAAACTTCTTCCGCTAAGACTTTGGCTACTAAATTAACTACGGACAAATCCTCAACTAATAAGGTTGCTACTGACAAAACTCCTTCTGTAAAAACTTCGACTAAGAAATCTGCCACTGACAAGACTTCTTCTGTAAAAGCTCCGACTAAGAAATCTGCTACTGACAAGACTTCTTCCGAAAAAGCCCCGACTACTAAAACTGCTACTGACAAACTTTCTGCTGCCAAGACTTCGCAAAAGAGAACTGCCACTGACAAATCTCCGTCTAAATTAGCTACTGACAAGGTTGCCACTGACAAATCCCCGATTAAATTGACTGCTGACAAGGTTTTTTCTGAAAAAGCTTCGACTAAGAAAGATTCCACCGAAAAGGTTTCTTCTGATAAGGCTTCGACTACCAAAGCCGCTGCTGAAAAGACTTCTTCTGGCAAGGCTTCGACCAAGAAATCTGCTTCCGACATGGCTTCTGTTGACAAAGCTTCAACTAAGAAAGCTACACCTGATAAGGTTCCTGCTGACAAAGCTTCAACTAAGAAAACTACACCCGATAAGGTTCCTACTGACAAAGCTTCAACTAACAAATCTGCTTCCAACATGGCTTCAGCTGACAAAGCTTCGACAACTAAAACTACTTCCGATATGACTTCTTCTAAAAAAATATCTAGAAGGGCATTAACTGATAAGACTTCCACCGAAAAAGCTTCAACTGAGAAGACTTCTACCCAAAAAGCTTCTACTAAAAAAGCTGCTTCGTCAGAGGATTCTTTAGCAAAAGATCCAACGCCAGTAAAGACACCCGTTGAATCTAACACTCCCCAAAGCATCACAACCGATAATTCGAAGGAAGATATTTCTATAAGAGATATACTAACAACCGCGGACAGCTCCCAGGATACTTTATCAATGGATCCCTCAAAGCTAGATGCAACAACAAACACTCCCATATTAGCCAACTTATCTGAGGACAATAATCACTTAGAAGGTTAATCGAATTAATAAGATATTGTAGCTTAATAAATTCTAATCATTTAATGATACCACCTCTATTAATTAGCACTTAACTATCAACAAAACAATATCGTTAATCAATATCGTTGGTACTCCTTACCGTAACAAACCTAACCTTAGTAAAAGCTAATCCATCATTAACACAATCTCCTCCATTAGCAAACTAATAGAATCACTTGAATTGCCCTAGAATGGGTTGCCGAAAATGCGGCATCCATCCCAGGGCATTTTTTTGCTACATCAGCCTTTCAACCTCCAAGCTTCCCTTGAGGCAACAAATACTAAAAGGCTAACGCTTTCCAGCCTATTCGCTTAATCTTCTTTTGTTCTTCTTCTCCCCTACCCCTAGTTTCTTCTAAGATAACTGATCTACCTATTTATTCTACTCCAATTTCCTAAAAAAGCTTACCAAACTCATTCCATCCGCTTTTCAAAGCAAAACCCAAACCATAATATTGTTTATAATGCATTTAATACAATCAAAAAAACAACTTTTATTATCTATTTTTACTAACTATTACCTTTGCTTTCAATCCTTATCTCCTTTACCAGTAAACCTCCATGGAAAAGTATGCTCAACTATTGTAGAATTGGGACTGTGCCCAAGATACTGAATCATTCATCTAGAAGAAGGAGGTTTCTATGAAACGATTTCAGAAGGTAGTAGTAATTGCCATGGGCTTACTATTATCATTCCAAGCATCAACCGCAAAAGCGGCTGAATACACCGTAACTAAAAACGACTCCCTCTATTCTCTTAGTAAATTATTCAATACTAGCGTAAGCACTCTTCGTGCATGTAATAATTTGAAAGGAAATAGTCTAACACCAAAAGATGTCATCTTCGTTCCTGCTCATGTATATACAGTAAAAGCTGGTGACTCTTTGTTCAATATAGCAAGCCGCTTCGGCATACCCCTATCCGAATTAAAGCGAGCGAATTATATGACCGGCACTGCAATTACTCCCGGGGAAGAGATTATATTACCGGGCGTATCACCCTATCGTGTTGCCGATTCCGTAATTAAGTATTCCAGCGGTGAGGTGGATTTACTTGCAAGACTGATTGAAGCTGAAGCCTCAGGAGAATCTCTTCAGGCTAAAATAGCTGTCGGAGCAGTAGTTGTAAACCGCGTTCAAAGCGGTGATTGGGCACCCACAATTACAAAGGTAATTAATCAAAAATTTGACAGTTATTATCAGTTCACCCCAGTGAAAAATGGCATGATTAAAAAACCCGCATCAGCTGATTCAAAACGCGCAGCCAGATTAGCGCTGTACGGAAGTGATCCCAGCCGAGGAGCTATCTACTATTTCGATCAGACTTCTAAAAATAATTGGTTGTGGTCGAAACCTCAGACAGCTCAAATTGATCATTTAATATTTGCAAAGTAATTACACATCAATTCAAATATAACATTTCTACATTTTAAAGAATGATAAGCAGCGGCGGAGTTCAGTTTACTACCAAACTCCGCCGCTGCTTATAAATTTGTACAGTACTTATAAACGCTAATTGTACTTATAAGTTCACTTTGTATTTTTAATCCTTATTGCATTAATAAATTCACTTCGTTCTTATAAATACATATCGTATTAATAAATTCACTTCGTACTCATATATTCATATCGCGTTAATAAATCCACTTCGTACTCATATATTCATATCGTATTAATACATCCACTTCGTACTCATATATTCATATCGTACTTTTCAACCTTTCTCCATCTTGTTCAATTCACTTCGTTTGGTTCTTTTTCTTCCTATTCATTTTACTTTGTACTCTTCAATTTTTACCACAAGGATTAGATTGATTCCCATGATAGCTAATTATTTGTACTGGTTAATTCCTAGCTTACTGATACATTCGTATCCTATTATAAGCTATGTCTTTGCCCATTTGACTTATCGTCTGATCCAGAAGAACAATCTTCTGATGAAGCCGAAAATAATACCCAGAATAATCGCAATCAGCAGACTTAATAAAGCGTACTTGATCGTAAAGCTGATACAGGTAAATTCCCATAACAATATTGCGATGGTATATACTCCGTGGAATAAAAATAATCCGCCTAACATGATAATAAATGTTAGTAAATCGATAATCAGTGCTGTGTATAAATTGATTTCTGTACGTAAACATGCCACGATACTATAAGCAAGTGCTCCTACTAATCCAGGAACAATGAGAATAAGAAAATAGCGATAAAGATCAAAAAAGTCCATATTCATACCCCTTTCAATTCTAAAACAATGTTTCTTTAATATAATACGCGTTAATAAGACATTTGGTTACAAATTATGTCGAAAAACATATTGTGAACTTCGTTAAGGACGCTGGTTTTCTAAGCTATTTACGAAGGTGCAGTTTTATTTATTCCATACCACCCGATTGGCATAATCCGTATAGGAAAGCAGTATTCTCACAACCTTTTCTGAAACATTTGGCATTTCATAATCACTGACGCCCCGTAACATACCTTCCTGCTGGCCTTCAAGAACAGAAAGCGCCTGTAATACCCTTTCCGTCCTGGCACCCGTCATCATAACAATTCCTTCCTCCATTGCTTCCATACGTTCATGGGCTTCTCTTAAATTAATAGCCTTTAATCCCAGAATCGCTGCTTCCTCGCTAATTGTACCGCTATCACTTAGCACCGCTCTTGCGTTTAATTGCAGCTTACAATAATCCAAAAAGCCAAAAGGCTTCATCGATGTTACCAACGGGTGGAAGCTCATGCTCTTGTGGTCAAGCATAATTCTCGTTCTTGGATGGGTACTGATGATAACCGGCCTTTGATGAGCGGCAGCTATGGCATTGATTGTATTTACAATATTGCGGAAGTTTTCTTCTGAATTAATATTTTCCTCCCTGTGAAAGGAGACTACGTAATATTCTCCCTTCTCAAGGTTTAGACGCTCCAAGATATCCGACTGCTCGATCTGTTTTCTTCGTGACTGAATTACTTCATACATGGGACTTCCTGTCTTAATGACACGATCAGCAGGGATTCCCTCCTTGATCAAATACTCCCTGGCAATGGTGCTGTAAGGAAGATTAATGTCAGCAATATGATCCACCAGCTTACGGTTTGTCTCCTCCGGCACACGTTGATCAAAGCAGCGATTCCCTGCCTCCATATGAAAGATTGGTATTTTCCTTTTCTTTGCAGCGATAGCGCAAAGACAGCTATTCGTATCACCAAGCACCAATAACGCATCCGGCTGTTCCAGTTCAAGAATTGGATCCAGGTTGATAAGAATGGTTCCAATCGTTGCTGCGCTGGTCTTACCTGCTGCTTCAAGATAATAATCAGGCTTTTTTATATTCAAATCAGAGAAGAATACCTGATTTAATTCATAGTCATAATTTTGTCCTGTATGAACCAGTATATGATTCACCGCATCAGTGGCTTCCAAACGATTAATCACACAGGATAAACGAATAATCTCCGGACGTGTGCCCACCACTGTCATAACTTTCAACTTTTCCATACGAACCTCGATTCCTTTCTCTACGCCAAAGGGGTATACTTTACCTTGCTGCTTCTGGCAAATAACTGAGATAAGTGCGATATAGCTTCTTACTAAAATCGTCTGGCAGCTCCGGTACCGTTCCTGTCTGTGTACTGTCTCGAAAGCTCCAAATCAGCTCTGCTATCCTCCCAAGGGTAACATGATAAATTGGAGAGACTTCACAAAAACCCATCTCCCGGTTCTTTGTGTTCACTAAACTGGCCAATTCCAACACCAGATCATCAATATACACCAGTCTCATTAAATGCCTGGCATCATCAATTGTTGTTGGAAGCTCATTGATTGTATTATAGCAAAGTGTTGCAATAAAGCTGTTATAGTTGGGTCTGCACCATTTACCAAAGACATTGGGAAGACGATAGAGATAAACCCTTGCTCCTGTCTCCCTGCCGTATTCTAAGAGCAGCTCTTCTCCCGCCTTCTTGCTTCTTCCATAGGGATTGTTCAGGAGCGCTTGAATAGAGGAGGAATATACAACAGGGCATCTGTTTCCCTCCCGCCTTAATAGTTCTATTATGTGTTTTGTAAACCCTACATTAATAAGCTCATATTCATCCTCCGTCCTCGGACGATTACTTCCTGCCAGATGGTATATGATATCAGCCTCGCTGCAGTATTTTTCAAGTGCAGACAGATCAGTATCTCGGTCAGCTTCCAAAACCTGAAGATTATCATACGTTCTTAAAGCAGTAACTAGGTTTTTACCGATAAATCCTCTTGCCCCGGTAACTAATATTTTCATGCTAATTCATTCCTCTCTTTTTTTGCCCATTTCCCTTTCAGTTGCACGATAATGCGATATCTCATGATGAATAATCTCAAAAAAATTATTTCGTCATTGCTTCGTTAAGAGTTCAGGAAAATCGATTGGATAATTCAGCTTTCATGTATTCCAGCTCCAGCAGCTTTTCTTTTATCTGATCAACCGTGAGACGGTTGGTATTATCCGAGTTATATTCCTGCTGCGCATCCAATATCTCACTTCCCTCAGTGAAGTACTTATCGTAATTCAGCTCCCTTTTGTCTGCCGGAATACGATAATAGCTCCCCATGTCTTCTGCTACAAGAAATTCTTCTCTGGTTAATAAGGTTTCATAACGCTTTTCCCCATGTCTGGTTCCAATTACTTTAATTTCACTGTTTGCCTGAAAAAGCTCCTTTATGGCCAGCGCAAGATCTCCGATAGCCGCAGCAGGCGCTTTTTGCACCATGATATCCCCTGATTTCGCATGCTCAAAGGCATATACCACCAACTCCACCGCTTCCTCCAGACTCATCAAAAATCTGGTCATGTTGGGGTTTGTAACTGTTATTGGCTGGTTTGCTTTGATTTGTTCAATAAATCGAGGTATCACAGAACCTCTGGAGGCCATGACATTGCCGTATCTAGTGCCACAGATCAATGTCTTGTCGGGATCAACCGTAATTGATTTTGCTATCATTACCTTTTCAAGCATGGCTTTGGATATACCCATAGCATTGATTGGGTAAGCAGCTTTATCCGTCGAAAGACAGATTACCTTCTTCACACCTGCCTCAATAGCAGCTGTAAGTAAATAGTCTGTCCCCAACACATTTGTTTTCACTGCTTCTAAGGGAAAGAACTCGCAGGAGGGCACCTGCTTCAGCGCTGCCGCATGAAATATATAATTAACTCCATGAATTGCATTCTTAATGGATTGAATATCCCGAATATCACCCAAATAATACTTTATTCTGTCGTTTTTATAAATTCGCCGCATATCATCTTGCTTCTTCTCATCTCGCGAAAAGATACGGATTTCTCCGATATCCGTATTCAGAAATCTCTGAAGGACTGCATTTCCAAAGCTTCCCGTTCCTCCGGTAATTAGAAGAGTTTCATTCTCAAACACTCTTCCACCATCCTTTCTTTTTTGGTAATCTCAAAACTCAAACTCTGCTGCATTCCAGTTGGTCTAGGTTCCTTTGTAAGTTCTACCTTTCACACTAACTAACATTCAACCTTTAGGCTGCGGGGTGCCAGATGTGAAATGCTCTGCGTTTCACACTATATATTATGATGAAATAAGTCGATGGTTCCAGCTGCTCCTGTTTTGTATCTGCCTCAGACCAATTTGCTTCACGTTCGCCCATAAAATCCTCCACCTGATGTCACCTGATCACAAAGCAAAACAGACTGCTAGTGTACCCTTTCCTTCGCAGCCTGCCTTGTTTATTTAGCTGATTTAATTTTACTCACTCCATAGGCGTTATGCCTAAACTCACAATACTAACAGACCCGCGACGTCTGGTCGCGCATTTCTGGATGTGTAATGTTCACTATTTCGCTACAAAAATTCACTCGAAGAAGCCTTTGATATCATTTGCAATTTTTCTCCTCGCAGCACTGCTTCCGCATTTACTTTTAACCGCCTGCTATATTCCTCTCCCAGCTTCTTACTAACTTTAGCATAGGCCTGGGGCAGCTGCGGCGGACGTGTGCTTAAATTGTGACTGTCGCTTGCGATTACATGAACGTACCCCAGCCTGAAATATCGCTTCAATCTTGGCCACTGCTTCCAATCTAATATACTTGCGGCATTTACCTGGATAAGACATCCCAGCTGAAGAAACCGACCGATCCACTTTGTATTCTTCCGCGAAGCCGGATACCGTTCTATATGCGCAATAATTGGTATGACATGATAATAGTGAATCAATCGCTCCAGCATGTCATAAATATTCTCCTCCCATTTGTCAGTGCAGGGTAATTCGATCAGAAGATAGTCAGTTTGGAAAATACATAACTGGTGTAAATCCACATAATGAAATAAATATTCATGCAAATAGGTCTCACTGGCAGCCTTTAAGTCTATCCCGCAATGCTCCAGCTTTTTCATAGCCTCGGTTCGCTTGCTCACATATTCCTGCAAACTGATTTTTGACGGATAGTAATGCGAGGTACAAGCTACAGCAGTTATTAACTGTTCCCGAAAGGCCTCTGACATTAATATAGCTTCTTCGATACTTCCTGCCCCATCATCCATATTAGGTAATATATGTGTATGAAGATCAACCATTGCTGTTATGATGATAATAATATGCTTTCGAATATTTAACCGGGCTTTGTATGCTTCCATTTATGATGAAGCCAAGAACGACTGCTTCTGTCAGCTTGAATTTTTCCAGAGCATTGATCACATTCGGATGAGACGTTACCCCTTCCCGAACTACAATTGCGATACCATCAACCAATTTGGCAATACCTAACACATCCGATACTATATTAACCGGAGGTGAGTCAATGATGATATAATCATAATCCTTTTCCACACGCTGTAAAAACTCCTCCATCTGGGGACTGCTGATGAGTTCTGCCGGATTCGGCGGAATGGAGCCCATGGTAATGAT
Organism: Bacillota bacterium; assembly: GCA_023392995.1. Lineage (GTDB taxonomy): Bacteria > Bacillota > Clostridia > Lachnospirales > Lachnospiraceae > Mobilitalea. Next base: position 12,197 of record JAEWMZ010000177.1, on the reverse strand, counting down.
CTTCAGCTTTTCATAGTTGGTATTTTGAATAACATCTCTTTCATTTAACAATCCGGATAATACATCACTCATTCCAGGTCTGCTTCTGAGATTAAAATAACTGCCTATCTTTCCTTTTCTTAAGTCACAGTCTAAAAGTAATACCCGTTCCCCCGACTGAGCCAGCTTAATAGCCAGATTGGAGCTTGTGGTACTTTTGCCTTCCTCCGGCAGAGGACTCGTAATGATTAGTTTTTTGCAGCCTGTGTTAAATAAGGTGAAGCGCATGTTCGTTCTTAGCTCCTGGAAAGCTTCATTCACATCAAACCGTTTTTCTTCCTCTGCATCTGCTCTTTGTTGAAGCGGTAGAGCCCTATTTCTCATAAAGGGAATAAAATCGAACAAGCCTTTATCCGTACGTTTATAATAAGGGATACTGCCTAAGACAGGTATGGAATAACGTTTTACTAATTCATCCTTACTCTTAATTTTGATGTTAAAGGCTTCCCATACAAAGCAAAAAACAGCAGAAAGAAGCAGCCCCAGGATACCACCCACCAATGTATTGAATAAAACATTGGGTCCTGAGGGGCTTTCCGGCAGGATAACCGGATCAACAATATTAATTTCCGAGGTATCTTTAATATTTCTTATAAAATCTGGTGTAATCTCTTGCATTGTCTTTACCAGAAGATAGGAATCCTCTGGATCATTTGACGTAACACTAATTTCAAATATTTCCGTATTATCTACCGACCGAATTGCTGTCATTGCTTTTAATTCATTTGCTGTATAGTTTAAACCGCTACCCTTCGTAACTTCTTCGTAGAATTGATTCGTTCTTAAGAAGTTAATATAGGTGGAGATTACCTTTTGTGCATAATTAAGCTCATTTAAATCACCTGTCCCTGTTGCTTCATTGGGATTAACATACATCTGTACATAAGCGGTGTAGCTTGGGTCCGTAATGTAACGGTTTACCACGAAAAATGACAAAAACCCTATAAAAGTACAAACTACAATTATAAAAAAATGTTTTATCATTATCGCAAGGATATCTGCCAAAGAATATTCCACGTATATCCATCCTCCTAACGATTATCTCTATGGATCAATCAGATTATTTACTTCATCTGGATCCTTATAGGTTGGTACCACCTGCTTCATTGCTGCTATCATATCAGAATATGATTTTGTCTCTAATGCCTTTGTCAGTATATTTAACTTTTCTTCCATTTCTTTTTCCGAGATACTATCCTGCCTCTCAATAAATATTTTATGATTAGAGGTTGCAATCAGTGCCTCTTTGTTCATTAATAACTCTTCATAAAGCTTCTCTCCCGGACGCAGTCCTGACTCAACAATGTGGATATCCGTATAGGGCTGGCGGCCAGAGAGCCTGATCAGGTTCTCCGCCAGTTCCAAAATCTTAACCGGCTTCCCCATATCCAGCACATAGATCTCTGATTGACTAGCCATTGCCCCCGCCTGTAATACCAGCTGTACCGCTTCTGAAATAGTCATAAAGTAACGTACAATTCGTTTATCTGTAATTGTAATAGGCCCTCCCTCCGCAATCTGTTTTTGAAATAAGGGGATAACAGACCCATTGGACCCAAGCACATTTCCGAATCTGACCGCCACATACTCGGTCTTACTTCGCTCCTTCCTGCTCTGCAGAAGCATTTCACAAAGGCGCTTACTGGCCCCCATGATATTGGTAGGATTCACTGCCTTATCCGTTGAAATCAGTACAAACTTATCTGTTTCGTATTTATCCGCTGCTTGCACCAGATAGTAGGTTCCAAAAACATTATTTAATATTGCTTCCTCTGGACAACTCTCCATGAGCGGTACATGCTTATGGGCGGCAGCATGAAAGATGATATTGGGTCTGTGCCGTTCAAAAAGCAGATCCACCTTCTCCTTATCCCGAATGGAGGCTATTTCAATCCTAACATCCAAATGATCGCCATAGATCCTCCAAAGTTCCTGCTGGATATCATATGCATTATTTTCATAGTTATCTACAATAATCAGTCTACTAATTTTAGCTTTTGAGATTTGTCTGCAAAGCTCTGAGCCTATAGACCCCCCACCCCCGGTCACCATGATAACCTTTCCATCAAGAAATTCATTCAGCTCCTGATTTACCAGGGATATTTGCTCTCTCCCCAGCAATTCTTCAATTCGTATATCCCTGACACTGCTCCAAAGGTTATTCTCTTTACCGGTCAATATGGATGCTGTATCCGGTAATATGCGTACCTGGCAATTCATCGTTGTGCTTACTTCCAATATATATTTTCGTTTTTCTATTGGTAAATCCAGAATTGAAATCACCACTACTTTGACCGGATCCTCTTGCAATAGCTGCTGTAAATTCTCAATTGGCCCCCGGATATCAACATTATGGATTCTCTTTCCTATCTTTTCTCTGCTATCATCAACAAAATATTGGGCTTTATATTGACTGCCCTTATGGTTTTGTAAATTCTCTAAAAGCTTTACACCTGCATCACCCGCACCAATAATAGCAAGGGTTATTTTATCCGAATCATTACTGTTATCCGTTGCTTTACGGCTTTGTCTGTAGCACATCCTCATCAATATCATGCCTAAGATAGAAATAGAGAGCACCGCTAGATGAAAGGAAGTGAACGTATTTTTATGAAGCAGCGTATGTTCAAATAACATAAATATCAGATATGCACTGATGCCTCCCAGCATTAGTTCCAAATATTCTTTGCAGCCGGCATAGCGCCACAGGCTATGATATGTCTTAAAAAACCATTGGATTATACTCCAGCACAGAATAAACAGAAGGATATTCACGAAAAAAGTATCAGACGGAAGCATCCCGGCTCCTCTGTACTCCGGAAGCAAATAAAACAATAAGATTGAAACAGCAAAAATTATAGTAATGTCCATTAAATAGATAATGAACTGTCTGTACTTGTGTAATTTCATGGCAAATCCTCCCTAATGCATATACCCACTCCATTCTGCGTCGCTAAAATTGGTTCAAGCGCAGTAAGTCGGATTGTGATAATAAAAGCCTTATCCTTGGCTTTCATTCCCCCAATAATAAAGACATCTTTTTGCATACATCTTCGTTGATTCCTACTTCTGAAGATCTGTGCGTTGAATCCAATTTACCCGATTAAATCCCAACATTAGTAAAGTTGAATTCTATAACTCTCTTTTATTATATGACTGCGGATTATTTTGGTGAAAAAGGGAATATTGTAGTAGAAAAAAGGACAATGCATGGAGGTTAGTCCCATTATGGTAATTAAGAGAACAATAATTCAAGGATAGAAGGGCAAAGAAAAAACCTCTGCTATAATTGCAGAGGAAAACTAATTCATTTACAGCCTGAATAAACAAAGGGGCTGTCGCAGAATGCAGCCCCTTTTAAAATATAATTAAAAATACAACTAACTTTCAAAGCGAATCAAATCTCTCCAAATCTCAATCTCACGCAGTGCCCGTTCAACTGTTTCAGAACCATGAACTGCATTTTTTGTCAAGCTTTCTCCAAACATATATCGAATCGTACCGGGACGGGCTTTTTCCGGATTCGTAGCTCCATTAATCTCTCTGACAATATTAACAACATTTTCACCCTCTAATATTAGAACTTCGGCATCCGAGGAAGACATAAACTCTACCAGTTCCTCAAAAAAATCCTTTCCAATATGAGCTTCATAGTGCTTCTCCAATACAGCTCGATTCGCTAATACTCTGTGAGCATGAATAATCTCCAAACGGTTATCCTCGTAAATTGATATAATTCTTCCAACCAACTTCTTTGCTACTGCTTCAGGCTTTATTATTACCAGTGTTCTTTCCATATAAGTCCGCACCTTTCAATCCTTAGTTTTATTTAGGCAATTACGAAACAATATAGTTTTTGTAATTGTATACACAGTAGATACTATTTCTACGCTCCAATGCTTCCTTCGGGCTTAGCTTCCGCTTCGCAACAGTATCTACTGTGTATACAATATCTTCAATGAATGAGTTTCGTAATTACCTACTTAGTTTTAATTCATCTTGAAGTATTACCTTAATCCCTGTCTGTTAGTACAATTTCATTATAATACATAAACATAATTCTGGAAAGTCTGTATTACCAGTATTATGCTTATTTCTCGTTTAGTTTAAGAAAACCTCCACCGTTATCCGGCAGAGGCTCTCTTGGGGGCGATTTATATGAATTGTCAATTGTCAGCTGCATCCTCATAATAGGGCAGAATTAAAAAATTTCCCGTATGTATGTCATCCGAAGTCATCCCATTGCTTCGCTTAATCTCATATATATAGTCATTCAAATCATCATATTCCTCACTCATATATGCGGAAGCAATCTCCCATAAGGTATCACCCTTTTGAATCTCAATACTGGTTACTAACTTAATCCGCTCATTACTTCTGGATGCAGTGACTGTCTTCGTAATAAAACCAACCGAAAAGATTACTGCAAGTAATAAAATAACTATACCCAAAGTCCAGATCCGCTTCTTATTCTCCTGATAATAATTCTGGCCTTCCATAATAATAGCTGCCGCTCTGCTCATCTTATCTACCTCCAATTGACTGTTTGACTTAGATTCTTACACAATTTGTTAAAATAATCAGATATCAATCATTTTCTTAATTCAATTATGCGTCCCGGTCATCTGTTGTCTTATGATAAGAAAAAAATTAATATATTATATTAATCAGAACATATGATACGAACATTTGTTTCCTTTGTTTATATTATACCGAACACACATTCGTTTGTCAACAAAAAGTTCGAACATACATTTTATTTAGCAAACATTTTTTCGATTTTCAGAACATAGGTTTTGCATTCTATTCTTAAGTATGCTATAATGGTACAAACAGGAAATGGAGGCTGACCTAATGGGGTATGGTAGAATAAGTAATAAGCAGAAAGAAATATTAGAGTATTTAAAATCTCAGATTATAAATAAAGGTTATCCGCCGGCAGTTCGTGAAATTTGTGAGGCAGTAAAATTAAAGTCTACATCCTCCGTTCACTCTCATCTGGAGACGCTTGAGAAGAACGGATACATCCGACGTGACCCCTCCAAGCCTCGGGCGATTGAGATTATAGATGATGAATTCAATTTGACCAGACGTGATTTGGTTAATGTTCCGATTGTTGGCACCATCACTGCTGGACAGCCAATTTTAGCAGTTGAGAATATCGACAGTTATTTCCCTATCCCGGCAGAATATATGCCTAATGATGATACCTTTATGTTAAAGGTTAAGGGTGATAGTATGAAGAATGTTGGTATCTTTAACGGCGATAAAATTCTTGTCCAAAAGCAGACACATGCTAAAAATGGTGATTATGTTGTTGCTTTGCTCGGCGAAGAGGTAACGGTAAAGACCTTTTATAAAGAGAATGGATACTATCGCCTTCAGCCTGAGAACGAGACAATGGAACCGATTATTGTATCAGATTTAAATATTCAAGGGAAAGTAATCGGTTTATTCCGCATGTTTTAGTTCATACAGCGCAAAAGGAGAAACTAGTCTGTGTCCTATTAACTAAAAAAGAGAGTTGTTCATCCTTATGTAATGTGAGCCCTATATAGCGGACAGTTTTATATTAAAACCATCCTGCCATATAGGGCTCATATCATTGAAGGGAACACCCTCTTTTTTATCTTTTATCCTTATGAAAAATAGGTAATTGCGAAACACAGAAACTAAAACTATTGTATACACAACATATATTTTTTCAAAGGGGCAGCTAAGCACTACTCCGCTAATTGCTCTTTACTCACTAATTTTCCATCTCTCCAAATACGCTCAAGATTATAGAATAAGCGGTCTTCCTTTGAAAATACATGTACAACTACATCCCCGTAGTCCATCAGTATCCAGCTGGCTGAGCGTACACCTTCAATTCGCTTTGGCTCATAGCCATGTTTGCTGAGATGGTCTGATACAGAGTTCACAAGTGCATCCACCTGTGATGAGTTTGTACCATTTGCAATAATAAAATAATCAGCAATAATGGAGATATCTTTAATCTCAATAACCTGAATATCTTCCCCTTTTTTCTCTTCCAAGGCTTCGTAAGCCAATTTTACCATTTTCTTTGAATTGTCCATTACAATCCCCTTTTCTTCTTTTATTCTTAAGTTCGGCCGCTGGTTTAGGCAAGCTTTCACTCTTGGTATCGATCTATCGCTGCAGCATTGCAAGGGATAGAGCAGTCCTTATATTTCATGATTCTCAGGATATAATGCATTATTGCTTTCGCTTGTTTATAAACTAGCGAATCGATACGATATCCCGATAATAGTGATAGGTTTCCATCGTCAAGGCATCAAAATCCCCGCCGCTTTTCTGAAGATGATCCATTACATTTTCAGCAACCATCTCTACGGCTCTGTCAATATCAGTATATGCCATTTTTCGAATTTCCATTATTCTAGGAAGAGCTTCCCGGTAAGGTTCAATATAATCCGCAGTATATATAATCTTCTCTAATAAGCTCATAGCCGGACGGCCTGTGGTGTGATAATGAATCGCACTGATAATCTGCTCATCCTGAATATCATATTTCACTCTTGCATATACAGCCCCTACCTTTGCATGGAGCAAAGATGGACATTTTCTCTCAATATCCGTAACCGGTAAGCAGTACTTGATACATTCCTCCAACAACTGCTGATCACTAAGATATTTTGCACAGTCATGGAGAATTCCCGCCAGCTTTGCCTTTTCCATGTCATAACCATGAAGAAGAGCCATATCACAGGCAACCTCCTCCACTCCCACACTATGAAGATACCTTTTGTTTGACAATACTTCCTTTAAGCTATTTCTAATCTCATCAAGCTCCATTATCTGATTTCTCCCGAAGCAGTCCTATATAAATGCTTACTTTCAATATACTCCCGTACTGAGCCAGGTAGATAATAACGTATTGATTTTCTAGCTGCTACCCGCTCTCTTATGTTACAGGAAGATACCTGCACGGTTGGCATATCGATTAATATAATATTTGCATTAAACTGTTTTTTTAGTAATTGCACCTGTTTTTCCAACGCAGCTTGATCTGCATTGTCTCTGTTTGCTGCTGCAATCGTACAGTTATCAAAGATAACCTGAGGCTGATACCATTGATCCATAAGAAACAGGGAATCAGCTCCTATGATAAAGTAATAAGCAATGTCCGGATTCTGCTCCCTTAAGATCTTCATCGTATCAGCGGTATAGGTCATTCCCTCGCGTTCCAGTTCAAGGGTTGATAGTTCAAAATGAGGATTCTCCTGAATTGCTAATTGAATCATATCAATTCTCTGCTGCTCCGTTATATCCTCCGGCTTCCTTTTATGAGGCGGGTTCTTTGAAGGGATAAACCATACCTGATCAAGACCAAGCTGTTCATATGCGTTTTCTGCCAGGAATAGATGTCCAAAATGAATCGGATTAAAGGTTCCGCCCATGATTCCAATCTTTTTCATGCCGATGCCCCGTACCTTTCAAACTTTATTCTACTTAGGATATGTCAGAATACTGCTTGTGCCGGGTTGAATACTCCACTTTGTGGTAGACAAGGCGCGATTTTTGGTGCTACGTTCCCAAAATTGCAACGCAGGATACCTCAAAGCGGGGCGTTCAGAGCGGTGCAATGAGTCTTCAGACACACTTTAGGTAATTATGAAACACACTAACGAAGATATCGTATATAATTATTCTTTTACTTTTACTTTCTTCTCTTTCGGAAGTTCAATTTTCTTTTTATCCTTAGACTCTCTGTAAAGTACAATCTTCTTCCCAATTACCTGAACCACCTCAGCATGGGTTCTCTCTGCCAGGATACCAGCCAATTCCTTCGGCTCATCCATACAATTCTTTAGAACCGCTATCTTAATCAACTCTCTTGCTTCCAATGCCTCATCGACACCCTTGGTTAATTCTGGTGTTAATGAAGATTTACCAATCTGATAAATCGGATCGATGGACATCGCAAGTCCCTTTAAATATGCTCTTTGCTTCGTTGTCATCTGTAACTCCTTCCAAAATAATTGAACTAATTGTAGGTAATCTTATAACTCAAAGATTACGGTTATATTTCACTCTCATTAAAATAATTTATTTATAATAATCAAACTGCAATCCGTACATTCTGACGGTATCGCCTTCCTGAATACCAGCTTCCTCTAATTGTTCCAGGATACCATTGGTCTTCAAGAAATTCTGGAAGAATTCAAAGCCCTTCTCTGAATCTAGGTTTGTATAGCCTAACATACGTTCAATACGAGGACCCTCCACAACAAATAGACGCTCGTCCTCCTGCCAAACTTCATAAGGCAACGAGGATTGTGCCATATCTTCAATGTAGAATTCTTTTTCAAATACGATAGGTGCCTGGTCCAGATTACTCAGCATACCCTTCACATGATAAAGCAGTTCTTTCATTCCCTTACCACTAACTGCTGAAATTGCAAAGACCGGAATCCCCTGGGGTTCAAATGCCTCTGTTATCTTCTTGATAACCTCTTTTGCATCCTCCTCGGAAAGAGCGTCCATCTTATTAGCTGCAATTACCTGAGGACGTTTTGCCAGTTCCGGATTATAGGCCTCCAGTTCTGAATTGATCAGCATAATATCTTCCACCGGGTCTCTTCCTTCTGTTGAAGCCGCGTCCACCAGGTGTACGATTACCTTCGTACGCTCAATGTGTCGTAAGAATTCGTGTCCCAGTCCGAGACCTTCTGAAGCGCCTTCAATTAATCCGGGAATATCAGCAATGACAAAACCTCCGCCTTCCATATCAACTACACCAAGATTAGGACTAAGCGTCGTAAAATGATAATTTCCAATTTTGGGTCTGGCATTGGTCACACGGGATAACAGGGTAGACTTACCTACGTTCGGGAAGCCAACTAAGCCAACATCCGCAATCACTTTAAGCTCCAGAATAACATCCATCTCCTGGGCTTTCTTACCGGGCTGTGCATACTTAGGTGCCTGCATGGTTGGTGTGGCATAATGCTGGTTACCCTTACCGCCTCTACCGCCCTTTAGAATCACCTCTCTGGAATGTCCCTGAGACATGTCAACGACAACCTTACCGGTTTCTTTTTCACGAATAACGGTTCCCTGAGGAACCTTAATTACCAAATCTTCTCCATCCTTACCATGGCAGCGCTTCTTAGATCCGTTTTCTCCGTCCTGGGCGCTGTATTTTCGAATATATCGAAAATCAGACAATGTATTTAAGCCTTCATCAACTTCAAAAATCAGATCTCCGCCCTTACCTCCGTCACCGCCGTCAGGACCACCGGCCGGAACAAAGATCTCTCTTCGAAAGCTAACATGGCCATCGCCGCCTTTTCCGGATCTGATATGAATTTCTGCTCTATCTGCAAACATATTTCGCACCTTTCTAAATGATAAACGGATCGACAAATTAGCTTACCCCTTTATCACTCTCTAAACTAATACAATATCGACTTGCTTTATAATGAGATTACTCCCACAACAAACCAATTATAGTTATACTTACATAATCTACAATTTTTGTGATATCTATGATATAAACTCATTCTATTACTTCATGAATTACGATCATTATTGCCAATATCTTTAACGCTTATTATAATAAGATTTTTTTGTAAATACAACCACCCTACGGTTAAGATTCCTTATAAAATCTCTGAAAATAAAAAATTCATGATATAACACAGTTTCCTTTTTACAGCCCCTGCTCTTCTATACCTTTTCCAGATTTTACAACGAATCTTAACCGTCATAAAAAACCCCAAATTCAGGATCACTCGAGAATTTGGGGTTATCAACGAATGCTATAATTATTTTGCTTCTACAGGGTAAACACTTGCTTGTTTCTTATCTCTACCCTTACGTTCAAACTTAACAACGCCGTCAACTAAAGCAAATAATGTATCATCGCCGCCGCGTCCTACATTAACGCCTGGATGAATCTTTGTTCCGCGCTGTCTGTAAAGAATATTTCCTGCAAGAACAAATTGACCATCTGCTCTTTTTGCACCCAATCTCTTGGATTCGGAATCTCTACCGTTCTTGGTAGAACCAACACCCTTTTTATGAGCGAAAAATTGAAGGTTCATTCTTAACATGTTCTACACCTCCTACATTCTAATTAACAAACGAATCCGCTTGCTGACCTACAAATGAATCTATATCATCTGCTCTATATCTTTTTTATTTGGATTCCACCTGAAAAATCTTAATATACTTGGATGAATACTCATCCGCAACGCCCTGCAGCCCTAAAGCCAACGAGCTTAATAAAAGATTCGCATTGCTGCTCATGGGTGAATCCACGTGAAATTCCATCCTACCGTCCTTCTCATCCTGCTCAAGCTCGAACCGATCAGAAGTAAAGCTTTCAATAGAATTTATGGTATTGATTACCAATGCCGAAACTGCGGCACATACCACATCGCTTCCATATTCGGAGAAATCAGCATGTCCTGCCAGTTTAAAGCCAGTAATCAAATTTTCTGCATTCTTATAGATGGATACCTTGATCATATCTCATTCCCTATTATGCATTGATTTTTTCAATCTTTACCTTGGTATATGGCTGTCTATGACCATTCTTCTTGTGATATCCGGACTTTCTCTTGTATCTGTAGACAATAACTTTCTTGTTCTTGCCTTCTTCAACAATCGTTGCTGCTACAGTTGCATTAGCTACAGTAGGGTTACCTACTACTAATTTGTCATCTTTGTTCACTGCAAGCACTTGATCGAAAGTAAAAGTTGATCCTTCTACTCCGAGCTTTTCAACTTTAATGATATCGCCTTCCGCTACCTTGTACTGTTTTCCACCAGTTGCAATAATTGCGTACATCTTGGCACCTCCTATTATCATTACTCGCCAACTGCGGTGACTGATTGCTCAGTTCTTATACCTCGTTGTGCGGCACACTAAATTAGTCTAGCATAGAGTGTACTGTTTGTCAATTATATTTTTTTACATCTAACCTAATTTTCTACTAAAAACTGCCAGGGCGTGTCTGAAAGTATACTGTCCCGTCTGAATGTCCCGCTCTACGATATCCGGCACTGCAATTTTGAGAACACAAAGCATTACGCACCAAAAATTTCGTCTTGCCTGTCAACATTTGAGCATTCAATATGGTACAAGAGTTTTCAAAAACATCTTAATTAAGCTTCTCCTGGGCTTCATTCTTAAACTTATCCCAGACTTCGCTATTAACCTTCTCCGACTCTTCGCTATTAACCTTCTCCAGTTCTTCGCTATTAGCCTTCTCTCGGGCTTCTATTTTTTCAAGAAAAGGTTTAATGATCTGATAAAGCTTCTCATTGTCGTATACATAGCTCATATGATCTTCCCCATCGAGAATTTGCAGTGTACTCCCCGGAATACATTCCGCTATGTGTAGGGTATGCTTTTCTCGGATCATATCCTTGCTGCCTGCCAATACCAGTGTCTCTATCCTTATCTTGGCCAATTCCTCATCCTTAATATACGGCTGTGTCACCATCAATTTATATTTCGGATTTCTTGTAATCAGGTAGATTAACTGGAAGCTGCAATAATACCAGGCTCTGATCCCTTTTGGATTCACATTTGCTCCGCTTATGATGAGCGCAGATAATAACTCCGGGTGCTGTATCGCCAAAAGCAGCCCTAGTATACCTCCGTCACTAAATCCATATAAAATCGGCTGTTCCAGCTGCAGGCTCTGAATAAACGCAGCGATATCCTCCGCCATGGTAACATATTCCAGTTCTTTTGCTGCTGTACTCTTTCCATGTCCACGGCTGTCAATGGCATATACCGTATAGTCTTTCGCCAATTTCTGAATAAGCTTCTCAAAGATCCTGTGATCCTCTCCGTTTCCATGAAGCAATATGACAGGGGTTCCCTTACCCATTTTCTCATAGTAAAGTTCTATCTCATTCACCTTTTGAAACATCGCTTTTCCCTCCGATTAAGCGTTATTCTTAAGAGCCATTCCAAGACCTTTCGAAAAAACCTCGCTTTTTGCCGCGGCCGATCTGTTAAACCGTCAGATCACATAGTACAGCCTCAACATAGTTGGTCAATTTCTCACTGGAGATACAAAGCTGACAGCCTCTTACTCCGGCACTAACTGTTATCTCATCATATAAGATAACGGTTTCATCAAAATAGGTGGGGAACTTCTTCTTCATACCAA
>JAEWMZ010000170.1 GCA_023392995.1 Bacillota bacterium | reverse complement strand
GTATCCAGCCTGGTCTGCCCAAACTTGGGAGGTGCTCCTGCGGTAATCACTACAATATCCGCATCCCCGCAATCCTGGTACTCCCCCTCAGAAACCTTTACGTTACGATTTAAATATTCCACGCAGTGGCATAGATCCATTACCTCGCCACGAGCCTTATTCTTATTAATATCTATAATCATTGCCTCATCACAGATCCCTTGGGTAATCAAGCTAAACGCTGTAGAAGAACCCACTAAGCCTGCACCAATAATAACTACCTTACTACGATTAATTGTCATATAAATTTTTTCCTTCCTTTCAAATGAAAGATGAATCAGTCATGTAAATAATAGCTTACCCTCGCCCAATATTCAATAGTTTTCTTCAAAGCGCTTCAAAGCTTTTGTCAGCCTGGCAGAATAAACCAGTCTTTCGTTTCTTACACACAAAAAGATGCTGAGTTTTCTAATCTCAGCACCTTTTTGTGCTTGTTCCGTATTAATCTAATTTCATTACTCTAATTTCATTACTCTCACTTAATATTATCATATAACGTAGAAGTACAACCCATAGTCTCATAGCCGGTATGATCAGAAAAAGCTGAATCTGATTTAAGAAAATAATTATGATGAATCGGATGTCCCGTAGGATCATCCCAGGTAACATCGATATTATACCAGTTTCCGTCCAGTAATACCTGATTCCATGCATGCTCCATCGATGGCGATATAATATATGCATTCGGCATATCTAAAAACTCCAGAAACATCTCAAGAACTCTGGAATACCCTCCGCAGATACTTTTCCCGAGAAGTAATGCGTCCATTACGCTATAATGCGTTTCGCTATGATCATATTCAATACTTTCCGCAATCCAATCATGTACCTTCCTCAATTTTGCTACTTCGGAGTCAGACGCTGAAACCAGTGACATACCTTCCAAAATCTTAGCATATGCCTTCTGTGTATCTTCGTTATATAACCAAATCTTCTGATTATGACGATACGCCAGACGAAGAATGATAGGATCAGTTTCCGCATCGAAGTATGTATAAAACGGATTTCCATGTAAAATTGTTTTACTTTCATCGCAGAGGATGTCCTTTATTTGTAAACATCCATCAAAGGCATATTTCTCGAATTCAACATTGGACTGAAAGGTTAATGTCTGCAGATTGGAACATGTTGTGAATGCTCCTTTTCCCAGATAACTTTTGCCACCAAATGTAACAGTTTCAAGACCACTGGAGGAGATGGCTCCTGCCTTTAGCTTTGTCCCACCTTCAAAGGTAATCTGCTTTAGTTCATCCGCAAGTGAAATTGCTTCCTTGCTGAGTACAGCATCCTTCCCAAAGGTTACTTCCTTCAGGCTTTCACACATGGAAATTGCCTCGACTCCCAGCTTTGCACTTCCCAAAAAGGATATTTGTTCTACCGAAGTATCCGTAATTGCACGTAATCCCAATTCGGCATTTCCTTGAAAATTAATACGCTTTATGCCCTCACATTCAATCATTGCTTCCGGCTCAAGAACCGCCTTCCCTTGAAAAGTGATCTCCGTAGCTTCGGCATAATGCAAGCCACTAAAACCTATGATTGCATCTCCCTGAAAGGTTAGTGTTTTTAATTTGGGACAGCCGGCTACAAAATTTGCTCCTACTCTCACCTTTCCCAACAGCTCCAGCTCCGACAGCTGTTTACAACCTAAGAAGGTATAATTGCCCAAAGTTGCAGCACCCTTTACTGTAATCTTTTTGGCGGTACTCTTCTCAAAAGCGGATTCCCCAATCTTTGTAATGTTGGCTCCTATCAGTACACTATCTACTTTTGCGTTCTCAAAGGCGTGACTACCGATTTCTGTCACCTTGACCCCTGCAACCTTCTCTGGAATGACCAGCTTTGACGGTAGTTTCATTTTTGAATGGTAGCCTGTCAGGATTAAGGTCTTGCCATTATATCTGTAATCAAAAAGCGTAACATTTACAGTAAACTTTTTAACATATGTACCATTAGCATATTGTGTGATAACAGCCTTTCCCTCTTTTTTCGCCCGTAATAATTCTCCATTTATTACAGCCACACTGGGATCAGACGATTGATAAGTGTATTTTACCCGTATCCACTTTTTTTGTCCTGAATTATAAAGCATATCATCCGTATCTACCAGAAGAACATTATTGATCCCCATAAGATAGGCTGAATCATTGATTTGATTGACATTTGCCCGTACCACATGCGCCGGAGCAACTGCTGCAAGAAATAGGAAAACAAAAAGCAGCTTCAAAACCTCAATTTTAACTTTTCTCATATTACACACCTTTTTATCGTATTATCGTAATTTACTAAAACCGCATTATTTCTTGCGTATTATCAAATTCTCTCAAAGCAGATACCTGATATTCTTCATAATTCTCTAACTAGTACTAGCAAGAATAAAAGCAAAAGAGCCTTGTTCAATTTAAAATTATGGAAGACCCTATTGCGCTTCTACGATCACCTTGCACACTGCTGTTTGATTACCGCATGTAATGGTAATTTTAGCCTCACCTACTGCAAGAGGCGTACAAGCCCAGTAATCATTTTCTTTGTCATACTCTACCTTTAAAATCTTCGGCTGATCCGATTTTATGGTCACCTTATCTGTGGTATTCCAGGGATCCAAATCATACTGAGTGGAGAAAAAATCACCCACATAGGTTTTGTATTCCTTCGCACTAAGCGTGATTTTTTTACAGGGAACCTCTTTTACTGTAATTTTTACAGTTCCTATCACCGTACCGTTTTCTGACCCTTCTCTAACGACAACCTCTGCTTTTCCCGCCTTATTTGCCTTCACAGATAATTCGCTTCCATTGGAAATTATGACAACTGCATTATTATCCTGATTCTCTGTATCAAAATTCTTAACGCTAAAGAAATACTCCGTATTTGGTTTTGCAAAGCTAATGAAATAAATACTACTGTAAGACTCACCTAATAACATAGTAACCTTTGGGTCAGTAATACTGGTTTTCTTTACCACCGCTTTTAAGCTGCCAAGGGTTCTTGTTTTATTGTTATAGGTTTCTTTTACCGTAATGGTATAGGTTCCAGCCTTTTTTGCCGAGAACTCGTATCCGTAAAAATAACTGTCCCCGATAAAGTCTTTCAAAACATCCTGATAATCTTTATTATCTGTTACCGCTTTTATCTTTGATGCATCATACTTTACTTCTTTGATAGAAAAATCATTGCTGCTGGTCGTCAATGTATATGTTGCGTCAGGATTACGATATTCTATATTATATAATGGTTCTGTGAAATTATATAAACTGGACAGGTCATAAACACCGTCTCCAACCGGAAATTCATTCCCATAATCACTTGCTGTTACGGAGGCCGCTTTCACTGTGACCTTACACTTACCAATGGTGGTTTTTTTATTCTGATAAGTCTGCGTTACGGTAATCGTTGCACTTCCTGCTTTGACACCGGTTAAATATCCTCCGGTTTTGCTGATCGCAGCCACCTTGGTATTGCTGGAGGTAAACTGATAGGTCGCTCCTTTGACCGCATTTTTCACCGTAAGCTTCCCATCATTACTTCTTACCCATGGAATATCATTCCAATACACTTTACCATTCAGTTTGCCAACAGGAATCGTCATTGTGGTTGCACTAATTGCAGTTTTCTTCGCTGCAGCCTCCGCTACCGTGACCGGAGCAACCAAGCTTCCCATCATCAGTGCACAGCATAAGGCTATGGAAACCAGACATTTTGTTACATAAATTTTTGATGCTTTCATAAATCAAACTCCCTCTTTCTTTTTTTGTTATGACTCAAACCCCTATAGTAATATAAAATAACACTATATAAACTTTATTTTACATAATCCTTAGTTATATGTCAAATTATTGTAGCTCTGGGGACGCCTTCCTTATCCTTGCTCCATCATTCCTTTCTACCATCTCCTCCTTCCCTTTCTCCTTTTGCATTTCTCCTTTTATCCTTAGTCAAAATAAAAAAAGCCAATGTTTTAGCGTAGTTCAGCGCATATAAAAAGTAGCAGGGCTATTCCCTGCTACTTTTTATCTAACCTATCAGTACATATTATATTTCTTCTTGCTATTACAAAGGAACACTTCTAGGTATTATTTATCATTTCTTACGATAACTCATTTAAATATTCCACCAGCTGCTTTAGGGATGAGTCCTTCTTAATTGCTGCTGTCAGATTTTTATTCACCTTTTCAACAAGGGTCTTAAGCTCATCTTCTGCAGCAATTTGTTTAATATACTCCGTTAAGCTGTCGTCATTGGGCGTATTATTAATAAGCAATTCGCCGGAATCCGCTTTCGTTACAATCAAAACACTCATTCCTGGTACCAGGGTCTCGACCTTTTTAAGCTTTATATCATAGGTTGCAAATACAATATAGGTATTTTCTGCTTGACCAGGCTTAATAATTTCTTTGACATTCTCATACTTCTCTATAATCTCTTTTTTACGGTCAAAAATTTGCTCACCCTTTTTCTTATCTGCTTTTGTTCTTGAGGTTAAGATATCTACATTATAAGAGCCTGTCAGATCAAAATACTGATTAACAAGAGCATCCATATTAGCTTCCAGCTCCTGATCCTCGGCAACGACCGTGCTGCCAGCCACCTTTGCCTCTGCCAGCGCATCTGCTCCTTCAGCAGCTTCATTTTCCTGTCCCTCAAGGCTTAAAGCACTCTGCATCGTGGTAGCATCAGAGGCTATCTCCGTCTCGGTACTATCCTTTTTGTTTCCATTGTGATTCACGGAATACAGACTTATGGCAATCACAATAGCCACTAGTCCTATTCCAAGTATATATTTTCTCTTCCTTGTCATTTATGTCCCTTTCATCAGTTTCTGTAAATATGATTCCTGCCTCAAATTACACACCCATGCTTTGTCACCATTGATTTTTGTACTTGATTATAAAGAATTACTTACGAAACGAAAAGCTGCTACTATTTTTCACCGAAACGATAGCATTTCAGGATTGTCTGTTTTTTGAACTAGTCAATAAAACTTACAGCCTTAATCGGCGTTCTATAGTTATAGCTGGTTATTCTAATTCCGGTTTCAGGACTGCTGGCACTTATTACTTTTCCATTACCGATATAAATTGCCACATGATTGATCGAACCACCTCTAGCATAGAACACTAAGTCTCCAGGTTGGAGATCACTGATAGAAATTCTCTTTCCACTGACAGCCTGTGATCTGGAGGTTCTAGGAATACTTATGCCAAAGTTACTAAACACTGACTTTGTAAAACCAGAACAATCTGTCCCATTTGTTAAGCTTGTCCCGCCCCATACATAGGGATTACCCTCGTATTTTAAGGCAAATTGCACGATACTATTTCTTAGAGAGGAATTCGTATAACTTCCGGAACTACTACTATTTTCCGCGGAACCAGACCCCGCATTCCCGGTCTGCTCCGTATGTAATGCGGCTTGCTCTTCCGCCAATCGCTCTTGTTCTTCTTCGATTGATACAGCTTCTTCAAATTCTGTTTTAACTTCTACAAATTCCGTTGATAAATAACCTGTTTTATTTCCTTCATAGGCTATTTTCACCCATCCATCCATTTCTTTTTTTACGGCATATTCATCTCCGATTGCAAATAGTGTTAAAACTTCCGAATCGGTATTTGCTTCCTTGCGTACCTTTAAGGTTGTGGTGTTGATTACCGCTACCCGCGTTCCCAACTCACTTACCATCTTAAGAGCATCCGCTCCTGTAACTAAAAATTCTCCTTTGATATATCCCGTAACAGAACCGGATTTTACTTTATACCAATCTCCTTCCTGCTCAAGAATTCTGGCAGCCGAGTTATTATATAGTTTACCTACAATTTCTCCATCCTCACCTGGAGATTTTCTTATATTCACATAATCCGTTACCTGAGCAAATCCAATATTTTGATATTGATCTGAATAGTCACTTTCGATATACTTTTTAAAATTAATATTTTCATTCTCATCACTGACATAATAATTATTTAAAACCAAATCAATTCCTGCTAATGGTATTTCCTCAGCCTTAACATTCCTTGGCTGTTCCGCTAATACGAAAAGACCCAAAACGCAACCTGCTATTATCAAACGTTTTTTTACCACATTTACCTCCAACTGTCATTTGTTACAATAATATTAAATTTGTTACAAACTTGTTATATTGCTCTATTATACAGCTTTCTAAAAAAAACACAATAGAAAATGGATATAATCTTACAGGTAATTAATGGTATTTCTCCCAATAGGTTGAAATATGTCGTATTTTGTAACATTTAGTCGGCTTCGGAATATATTGTACCGAGGTGATAATTATGACATTTGAAGATATTTGGAGAGCAAATCGAATGAATTTTCCAGAAGAAAATCCATCGCCCTCCGGGATTCCTGCCCCCGAAGCACCTGTCTATAGTGCTCCGGCTGCTGAGAATCAAAGCTATGGGGCTCCTGCCCATGGGCTTCCTACTCCTGAGATTCCTTCACCTGAACTGGTAGCAAAAACCAACCGTTTTTATAAAATTCCTATCTTTTTAAGCCATCCAACCAGTACGACAATGAATAACCTTCAAATTAGCTTTTTGCTTCGTCTGATGAATGAGCTAAAGAAAGAGCTGCTATTCCCTCGAACGCTTCCTAACACGGAACAATATCCGGAATCAACCATGACAAGTATAAGAAGAATGGTTAATTCCAGCTATGGTATGCTTACCCTGAATTTAGCAAGGAGAAAAGTAAAAGTAATCGAAACGAATGGAGCCACTGTATTTAATAACGATATCGGAAGAGAGTATTGGACCGGCTCCACCTTCTCTTTTATCGAACCTGCCATGGCATATCAACGAGGTCTTCCTGAATTATTTATTACCGAAGCCATCGTTTCCGAACAGGATGTTAATCAGCAGGGTGGTATCTTTCCATTTCGTGTTTTGATATGGGATTCCTCAAAGGGAATTGATTATTTCTTTGAAAGTGTAGAATGGAAGGAAATGCTTCAGAACTGGTCTGCAGAAGTCAGAAGTGGTTATTACATTCAGACAAGAGCTGATTATGATTATACCGGAGAGAATCAGTAGACAGTTTTTTTAAATACCCCATCAAAAACAAGCTACGACAAAATAAGATGTTATAAAAAGGGCAGCGTCAATTCATATTCAATTAAACCTCTGCCCTCTTTCTAATTAACAATCACATTTCAACTCATCTGCCTTCACGAAGGCTGTCTTACGGCTACAAAAACCATGGAAGCTGCAATACTCCCTCCCATAAGCGATACAATGATTGCCAGTGACCATTCCGGTGAGATATGTAACCCGAACATCATTGCTGAAAGCTTTACTCCGGTAAAAATTAAGATTGCTGCTATCCCATATTTCATCAGTTGAAATTTCTCATGTACCTTCCCAAGTACGAAAAATAGGTTTCTTAAGCCAATGATCGCAAAAATATTCGAGGTGAATACGATAAACGGATCCGTGCTGACTGAAAAAATGGACGGAATCGAATCCAATGCAAAGATAATATCCGTTAGCTCAATTAATACCAGGATGACAAACAGAGGAGTTGCGTATAGAGTATGATTCTTCTTAATAAAGAATCGATCCCCCTCCAGCCGGTCAGTGATGGGAAAGAACCTTCCAACAAATTGAATAATCCTACTATTCCCATAATCTTTTTTTTCTTCCTTCTTAAACATCATCTGCATCCCGCTTAAGATCAGAATAAAGCCAAATACATTCAACAGCCAATGAAAGGATTGAATGATCTTAATCCCCAGAACTATAAAAATCAGTCGAAGGACAAAGGCTCCCGCTATTCCATAATTTAATACTCTCCGTTGATTTTCCTGATTAATTCCAAAGCTGGAGAATATCACAATAAATAAAAATAAATTATCTATGCTAAGGCTCTGTTCAATCACAAAACCACTGATAAACTCCAATGCCTTTTCCCTTCCCAGAAATAGAAATATACCAATGCAAAAGCATAAGGTCAAATCAAACCAGAACAAAACCCATACAAACGCTTTCTTTCCTGACAAAGTATTTCCTCCATGCTCTAATCATAATGTATCATTTACCTCTATGTATATGAACAAGTTTTTCAAATACTTCTTTTTTTGCATTAAGTATTTGCGAAACTCAGGAACAGAAGATATTGTTTCGCAATTGCTTACTTTTTCATAAAAAAATAGTTACCCCATTCAAGCCTAGCTTGACTTTAGGATAACTATTCTTAGTTAAGATTTGCTTGGTTCTTGGCTTTTATTTTCATAAGTATTCACATTATACTCGGAATTAATTGCAAGCCAAGTCTGGGAGTGGTAATACATGATATTCCAGATGGCAATCCCGTACAACCCATAATCATCCACCAAACGTAATATTGCCTCCACAGACCTTACATCTTTGAACCAAACATAATGTTCTGCACCGGATATGTTGTAATAAAAGTAGGGTGTTTGCGTTACCTCATCAAATTCTATGGTTGATCCGATCTGATTTGCCAAATCCATTGCGCTGGAATTTGATAAGGGGGCTCCTATGGTTTCACCTTCAATATAGGGAAGCTCCCAGTCATAGGCGATTCGGGTCAATCCCAGCATTATTTTCTCTGGTGGTATCTGCGTCATTACGAAATCCAAATATACTTTTAGATAGTATGAAGTAGTCTGATAAAGCTGGTTGATATGTCCTTCCTGCCATAAATAAGTAATTAGAATTACGAAATTTGATGCCTTTCCTATTTCTTCAAAATAGGGCTCTGTATATGGATAACCTATCTGAAATTTAAGGGTATTCGGTGAAAGTGTAACAAAGACTACATATCCTTCCTGGTTCAGCCGTTCTCTTACTCTTGCTACAAATTCGGCATAGGCGTCCAGATCTCCCTGCAGTATTTGTATAAAGGATAAATTCACTCCCATATATCCTTTCGCTTTCATTATCATCAACATATTATCAATTAATTTTTCCTGAATATCCGTACTATTTAAGATGGAATGGGTAGCAGCATAGCTTCCCCTCCCTGAGTCTGACATAGAGGATACGAACATGATTGGTGTCACGTTATATTCCAATGCCATCTTGATCACTTCGGTATCATAAATATCCTGAATATTTCCTGATGGATCGACCCGGTAATTCAATATTGTTAAATAAGTTAAAGAAGGCAAGGTCTTTCTCAGAATTTCTTCTTGAATAAACACACTGGTATAACCCATTACATTGATATTTTTATTCGTCTCATAGCTGATGACCAGTTCTTCTCCTGGATATATTGTAACTTCATCATAAATTTCAGGATTGTTTCTTAACAGCTGTATGATTGGAATCTCATTGGTCTGAGCAATACTCCCCAGCGTATCTCCTTCTTTTACCGTATAGGTTCTCTGCGGATGGACTATCATGATGGCTTGCCCATCGTTAGGTGATGTATTCGCAACCAATTCGTTATCTATCTCCAATCTCTTTAGAGAAATGTTATTTTGCCGGGCAATATCAGCAAGATTTTCTCCCCTCTTAAAAATATGAATATCCATATATACACCTAATGGCTTTTTTATAATATATGCGATCACTATTAAAAATTTGAGTATTCCTTTAAAATCATTGATTGGCAAAAACCACCTACGTGGAACTTCTTATAACACCATCATATATTATAACTAGAAGCATATGGATTAGAGGAATTGATATGTATTATTATCGAGGAACTACAGGAAGACCTGTTACAAACAATGAAGATATCCTTCGGGCAGAAAATGCCCTCATTGAAGAAGTAATGAGCACCGGCAGAAATTCGGGCTATGTACTGATTTCCTATGAGGAAATGGATCAAAACAACCAGAGTTACATTAATCAGGTCAGATTGAATGTAGGGAGATATACCATAATAGCAGATGAAACTGATGCACCTCTGACATTGCAGGATTTAAGAGAAGGCATGCGAGTCAATGCTGAATTCTCAGCCGCCATGACCAGAAGTCTCCCGCCGCAGTCAAATGCATATCGTATAATCGTACTAAGGGATTTACCTTCCGTAAGTGTTACCACTGACCGTGTGGTTGATGTTGATGCAACTAATAATTTTCTCCTTGCCGGAAATCCGTACGATATCAATGATCAGATCATATTTACCATCTCCAATGAAACTATCATCCTGGATCAAGATGAAAATCAGATTGATCTAGAAACAATTCAGCCCGGCCAATTGGTTCGAGTCGAGCATGCCAACTTTCAGACAATGAGCATCCCTCCCCAAACTCCTGCCTATCAGGTGCAAATATTGTAACTACATTCACAATTAATCGTCAGACAATTTACTTCGATCCAGTTGCCCTGCCAAACCTTTGATTAATAAGCGTATGGCAGGGTGATTTATTTAACAATTTGTCTAAAATGTCTTAATCGTGCGAAATTATAAAACACCTTGTAGAACCCCGTCGTCTGTGTTATACTTTTCGAGATAAAATCTTAGGAGGGTAAAATCTTGAACCAGAAAAAAATTATTCAAGTGGAAGAAAAGGTACCGATGAATCTATTGTTTCCTCTTTCATTACAACACATGTTTGCAATGTTTGGAGCATCTGTATTAGTACCAATTATTTTCGGCATTAATCCATCAGTCGTACTGCTTATGAACGGTGTGGGCACATTATTATTTTTCTTTATTACGAAAGGCAAAGCACCAGCGTACTTAGGCTCCAGCTTTGCTTTTCTTGCGCCTGCCGGTCTTGTTATTTCAAAATGGGGTTATCCATATGCATTGGGTGGCTTTATTGCAGTTGGTTTCGCTCTCTGTATTCTTTCCTTAATTATCTACAAATTTGGAACCAAATGGATTGATATCATGCTTCCAGCTGCGGCAATGGGGCCTGTTGTTGCTTTGATTGGTTTAGAGCTCGCAGGAACTGCTGCTGATACCGCAGGTCTTCTTCCGAAGGAAGGCGTAGTGATTGATCCTAAAAATGTTCTTGTATTTGTTGTAACTTTGGCGTTTGCTGTATTTGGCAACGTACTCTTCCGTAAATTCTTTGCTGTTATTCCTGTATTAATTGCTATTATAGCTGGATATGTAACTGCTTTGCTGGCAAAGGTTATCACACCCCAAACCTTAAGCGATGCACTTCATGGAACCAGCTTTTTTGTTATCCCGAACTTCCAGACGCCTCGCTTTAATCTGGAAGCCATCATTATGATTCTGCCGGTAATTCTGGTGCTTGCTTCCGAGCATATCGGTCATCAGATTGTTACCAGCAAGATTGTTGAACGAGATCTCCTGAAAGATCCTGGTTTACACCGCTCTATGTTAGCAGATGGTATCTCTACTATGCTTTCCGGCTTTGTAGGCTCCGTACCAACTACTACCTACGGTGAAAACATCGGTGTTATGGCTATGACAAAGGTTTATTCCGTGCAGGTTATTGGTGGTGCCGCTATACTTTCCATTATTGCTTCCTTCATCGGACCTGTTGCAGCTCTGATTCAAACAATTCCAGGCGCAGTAATCGGCGGTATTTCCTTCTTACTTTATGGAATGATTGGTGCTTCCGGTATCCGTGTTATGGTTGATGGCAGAGTTGACTATGGCCGCAGCCGTAATCTTACCTTAACCTCAGTCGTATTTGTTACTGGTCTTTCCGGTGTTGCTATCAACCTTGGTGAAGTAACTCTTAAGGGTATGGTTCTTGCGACTATCGTTGGTATGCTGTTATCTCTTCTCTTCTATATCTTTGATAAATTAAATTTAACCAATGATAAGGAAGATACCGCTGAAGCATAGGATTTAAAAGACTTTTCCTATAATAAGTGAAACAGCTTCTGATCTCACTTGTTATAGAACAACGAAAAGGCAACTGATTGATTGGACACTTACCCTCAGCATACAATTGCATTCATTGCAGCGATCGGTAACATATCTTATCATCAGTTGCCTTTCCTATTATAAAATTATAAAATAACTTATTAAAAAAAATAACATCGAACTTAAATTTGTTAAGCCTGATTCAATCTGATATCCAGGAATACATTTCCTATGGATGTGGAGATGCAGCAGGCTGTACGCAGAGCATAAACCAAACTATCATCCGGCTGGCGCATTGCAGGTGGCAAGATATCACAATTAAGATCGTTTCCTGCAAGCATGGTTAATACATTACCGCTGATAATATTTGCTATTTCAGAAATAGCCGAAGTCACGAATTCATCCACGGAATTCATCTCCATTCCGCTCATTATATTTACCATGCCAAGAGATGTATTATGGGGGAAACGATATACTACTTCACCCACCAGATCACCTACAACTCCAATGGAAATATCCAGTTCATCTTCACATATAAAGTCTTCTGCCGGTTTATCGGAGATATCTGACAGATCAAGCATCAGCTGGAATACATTACGGGTCGCAGCTAAAAATGGTTCATAAAGACTAACTGACATTAACCTGTCACCCCCTGCTCTAATGCATAATCAGCAATACGCTGATCTTCTGCTGCAACATGGTTAATCAACCACGCCAATAGCTTTCCGCCAAATTGCTGCATCAATTGCTCATGAAAGCCGCTGCTTTCATATTCAGCAGAAACCTGCAAAACATAATTAACCATATCGGTATGTATCTTCTTGTGTGCCTCATAGCCGGGATAGCCAATCTTCTGCTGATATTCCTCTTCATCGCGAAAATGTTCTACCACATACACCTTCATAAATTCCAGTGTTTCATTCACATGTTGTACCTTATCTTCCCAGGACGTTGAAGAACGCAAGGTTCGCATGAACTCATCCACTCGCTGAAAAAGCTCTTTGTGCTGTTCATCCACTAAAGCTACTCCCAGCTCATACTTGTCTTTCCAAAGCATAATAGTCGTATCCTTTCTCAATTTTAATCTACTACTTAACCTAATACTTTGAATATCCTGAATAATTCCCATTTTTTAGCTTTTTTTGTAGCTAGATATATTATATCAGCAGTTTTTGTCGAAACTCAAGTAAAATCTTTTGTAACTGCGTTAAATTTATTATATTTTCCGACGATTGCACGGGTACAAAGTACTATAAGCTTATGATTATTCCTATTTCCTGTTGTACTACCTAAATATGTACTGATAAAAACATCCATAATACTGATTATTTACTCAAGATATCATGGATGTCTTCATTAATGAACATACATTTGACCTTTCGGTCGCTCCGTTGAAATGCTCCGCATTTCATACTAACTGACATTCAACCTTTTGCTCTCTTAATGCAGGGTATGAAATGCTCTGCATTAAACACTACTTAAATGCTAATTCTCTTACTACTTCCTTTTTATCCTGGAACATCTGTTTATCAAATTCCGGGTTAAAATAATAGAAGTTATTACTATCTAGCTTGTCCTTTGTTTTCTCCAAAGCTTCCCCAAATCTTTGGAAGTGGACAACTTCTCTGGCTCTAAGGAATTTTAACGGTTCTTGAATCTCCGGATCAGGAATCATACGAAGCAGATTATCATACACGGTTCTGGCCTTTTGCTCTGCTGCCAGATTCTCTGTCAAATCAGCGATTGCATCGCCCTTGGACTGAAACTCTAAGGACGTAAAAGGAACAGAAGCTGCTGCCTGAGGCCAGAGAGCTGTAGTATGGTCGATATAATATGCGTCAAACCCTGCTTCTTTCGCCTGTTCAATGGTTAAATTCTTGGTTAGCTGATAGACCATGGCACAAATGATTTCCATATGCGCCAATTCCTCTGTTCCGATATCCGTCAGAAGTCCACCCACTTCTTTTATCGGCATAGAATACCGTTGTGATAAATATCTCATAGATGCCGATAACTCTCCATCCGGACCTCCATACTGGCTAATAATGAGGCGAGCTGCCGTTGGACAGGTCTTTGTTATTTTCACCGGATACTGAAGACGTTTTTCATAAATCCACATTATACACACGCTCCTTCCCAGGGCATCGGCCCTTCCTGCCAGCAGAAGCTGGCTTCATTTTCTTGTGCACAGTCAGGAATACATAGCCTTGACAACGGATAATAATTCTGTGCGAATTGTTTTCTCAGCTCCGCATATTCCTGTGATTTCTCATGGTATAATTGGATCGCCTTAACATCTTTTTCATGAGTATCCAGGTAAAGAGTTAGGTCATCTAGAAAAAAATTCAGTTCATAAATCTTTGTCATCAACTGTTCTCTTTCAATCTGCGCTTGTGTCTTTTTTTCATTTCCAGACACCAAGGAACTTTTACTTCCCAGTACTGCTTCTGCTGCAAAAAATGGCATGTTCAAGTCTTTGAAAATAGTACCTACATTCAGTGCTTCCGCTTCGCTATATAATTCTCCCCACTGTTGAATCGGTACATTTGCAATTGCCAAATGATTTTCGGGCATAAGAAACTCCTTTCCTGCTAATACTACTTTGCAATCAAATAATTTTTTATATCAGATTACAAATTTAGTATCTGCCAAAAAGGAGTTTTCTAAATTGGGAAGTACTTGGCGGATATCCATGTACCGGCTGCTTTGGATGAATCATACTTCGTTATCACATTCTATTTCACCTATATCTCTTACGAATGCTTCGCCAAACGATTCGTATCAAGGGAATTGCTGAAAACAAAATATCGATCATATAGAAATTCCAAAATAAAATTAGCCAACATATTAATTAAAGTAACCAAATATTCATTCCATAGCAAGGTATCCGCAAGATAGTTGCCAAGCAATGTCGAAGCAGGAACATAAACCAGGTAAAAGGCAAATATTTTTATCATAGCAACGGTTATATTGCTGGCTGACCGGAAGGTATAACGGCGGTTTAGTGTAAAATTCCACAATACGGATAAGATAAGCGCTATAACATAACAGGGCCAATAACGCCACTTTGTCAGCTCATTCAGGAGGGAAAAGGATACAATCTCTATTACCCCAGCAGAGATGGAGAATAAGCCGAATTTTAAACCTCGAACCATTTCCTTTTTCAGCTCCTCCTTTTGTGCCTTATGTATCTCCTGATTTTTGTTATTCCCTAAAGTATCTCTGGCATTATCGCTGCTTGAATTCTCTTGTGTCTGCTCTTCCCTCTTATCGTCTAACATATTTGATTCCATCATAATCCACCTCTTACTGCATGACCTGCATTTCTGAAAAGTGCTTCATTGATATTCCCCTGCTCTAATACTAGATTTCCGTTCACAAATACTTTTTCGATTCCAAAGGCTCTTTGCTGATCAGGAATCGCACTCTTTAATGCTTCTTCCTTAAAAACTGTGATATCTGCAAAATAGCCGTCTTTTATGTATCCCCTGTCTTTTAGTGAAAATCGATCCGCAATGCCTCCAGTCATTTTCCGGATTGTTCGTGACATAGTATCCCCTTTCCCTAAAAGAGACTCTCTCAGGAATTTTGGAAAGCAATCATAGATGGCCGGATTTTGAACTCCCTCCTCCTCCACCCATGCATCCGTCATATACAGACAATGCTCCTCCTTTGAAAGTTCACTGATAATTTCAGTAGTGCTGTAAGGCCCCATGTTCACTCTTCCTTTAAAGTCACTCTTCTCACAAAGATAGAGATATGTATCCAGATCAGATTCGTTGCGTTCTCTTGCAATCTGATGAATTGTTTTTCCCTCATACTGCTTACAGTCCTTTGCAATATAGGCAACCTCTATATCCTGGAACCCAAAACCAAGGAGCTTACTGGTTGCATTGCATAACAGCCACAACTTCAGTTTATTCACTGTTTTTTTCCGTTTTGCCGGCTCCATAGCCTGATACCAGGCCGGAAGTATAACTGTAATCACCGATACTCCCGTAACTTCATGATAAATATCAAAGCCTGCATCCACGCCTTCTTCTCGAAGCTTATGCAGGATTGACAGGAATTCATCCTTATCCTTAAAGGATCTCCTGCCAACAAAAATCGCATGGGAATACTGGAGCTTTAATTTCATTCCCTGGGAGATTAAGACCAGCTCATCCAAAGCGCGCAACAGATGAGATCGTCCCAGCAGCTCCGGATATGCCATGGATACTGCCGAATTCGCTCTAGGGTGTACTGAAAGAGGCAGGTTATATCTCAGACAAAGCTGTGCCACCTTTTTAAGCTCCGTGGTATCAGCATAGATCCCCGGTTCATACATCAATCCCAGAGAGATACCACAGGCTCCCTGTTTTAGTGCATTTTCAAGAATTTGAAGCATCTGCTCCTCTTCCTCAGGCGTAAGAGGACGGTTGCTATAGCCGGTTAGTCCAGCACGAACAGAACAGTGTCCAACTAGAGCTGCAATATTGCCGGGATTCTTATGGTCAATGGCATTAAAAAACTCCTCCATTGTTCCATATTCTCCCGTAGTCTCCCGGAAAGAAAACAATCCGGCTCCAAGTTTATCGACATAAGGGCTGTCAGCTTCAAAACCAGTTGCAGACAAGCCGCAATTTCCTGTAACAAAGGTTGTAATTCCTTGCCGCAGAAAGGGTTCAAAATAAGGGATGGGATTCTTTTTTATGGCATACCAGTCATTGTGAGAATGTGCATCGATGAAACCGGGAGAGACAGATAACCCCTCCAGATTCATAATTTGGTCTGCCTTATCTTCTTCAATCTCTTTTCCTACTTGGATAATTCGGTCATTCTCAATTAGAATACTGCCTGTATATGGGTAATGACCTGTACCGTCATAGATCCTCCCATTCTTAAGTAACGTTACCATATATCCTCCATCCTCCTGATATAAAATAAGAGCCCACCTATCCCTTAGGTGACCTCTTTGTCGCATTAATATCCGTATGTCGGTGAATGAACCCACCTTTTCAAGTAAAAGTCTGTTCTGCAACGCCCTGCGTCAGCCTCGTTTCTGATGCAATGCCTTAAAATTAGCCTTATTGGTTTTATAAAGCCTCTTGAATACCTCAAAGTTTCTGTCATAAATCTCTTTTGCTGCTGCATTCGGTTGAAAGATCTGCTCTGCCGGAATATAATCCTTAACCTTTTCCAGCGCTGGAATAATACCAAGTCCAACTCCGATTATTGCTGCGGCTCCCACCGATCCCACGTTCTGCGGACCCGCAACCACACTGATCGGGTGTCCTGTAATATCTGCCAAAATCTGACCTGTAATAGGTGAAAGTGCGCCGCCTCCCACAAATCGTATTACTTTGGAGGTATGTATCTTTTTCTCCTGACATTCCAGCATCCACCGAAGGTGATAGCAAATCCCCTCCAACACAGCACGTATAAGCTCTGTCTTACCTGTCTCCAAGGTAATATTAAAAAACATTCCTGCTGCATTCGGATCTTCAAAGGGACATCGGTTACCATGAAGCCAGGGTGTAAAAATGACACCGCCACAACCCGGTCCAATCTCTTTGATTGTCTTCATTAGATAATCGTATAGATTGGTATAGATCGCTTCCTGGCTCTGGGCTACATGCTTCTTCTCCAGATAAATATCAATCTCATCCAAAGCCAGATGATCCTTGACCCATTCCAGACACTTTCCCGCAGTTTCCATTTCTGCAAAATAATTATATCGTCCCTTTTGGGCGCCGACGATTGCGGCAATCATACTGCCCACATCTACCTTTTGCTGATCAACAATGGTTGACACCCACCCTGAGGTTCCGGAATAAATATGGGTATCTCCTACCTCAACGCATCCAGCACCTATTCCAATCAGTGTAGCATCCCCTCCGCCTCCGAATACGGGAAGCCCAGAGAACAGACCCAAGTCTTTGGCCGCCTGCTCGGTAAGCCCACCCACCTGGTCAGTGGACTTAATAATATCAGCCAGATGCTGGGGTCGAACGCCGTTCATTTTACATAGGGTCTTACTCCAACCCTCTTTTCCCTTTCGGGTATCATATAAAAGAGTGGAAAAAGCGGAATCCTCCGTCATCACAAATTTGCCGGTACATCGATGTATCAAGTACTCCTTCACATCCAGCCACTTATAGAGCCGTTTAAAGACCTCCGGTTCATTCTTCTCTACCCACTTGTACTTCCAAACCGGATCCTTTACACTGGTGGAGGCTGCCTTCGAAATCATCAGACTCTTCACCAGTTTAAATATATTCGCCCCGGCAATTTGTATTCCGTAGGCCATACCTTCTTTTCTTTCCATGATAGCACGCTGATCCATATAGCTCATGGGTCTTCGAAGGGGCGTTCCGGATTCATCAAGCAGTACCAGCCCCTGCATCTGTGAGCAGAAGGATATTCCTGCTATTTCAAAGGGCTGAACTGAGGTTTTAGAAAATAACTCTTTCGTCGTGGAGCACATAGCCTCCCACCATTCCTCAACCTCCTGTTCCGCTCCTCCGTTCTCCACAAGATAAAGCTGATACCCTTGATGGGCATTGGCAATCAGCTCTATCTTCCTGTCTATACCAAAGAGACAGGTCTTTACTCCTGTTGTTCCAATATCATAAGCAATCACATATGTCATACCGTTTTCCATTTCTGCGCTGTAACGCATATACGAATTATTTGTGTATGATCTCCGATCTGGTAAATGTAAATGCAGATTCAATGAATTTTAACAGCTCTGAAATTACCTTTTCATCCTCCTCTAAAATTTCTTCTCCACAGAAAACCTTAAACCGTTCTCTGTAATAGTCACTGCAATAGGAAAATTGCAGCGTAGTAAGAAGATTATCAAAGAAAAAGGCGAATAATCGGGGATCAATGTCATTTCTGATATCTCCGTCCTTGATGGCTCTAGCAATAAATTCGGCATAGGTTTTTGATGTTACCCCTTCGATTTCTGCTGCCAGCTTAGACGCATATTTTTTGCTGCTTCCTGATGTAATCTCATTGTACATATTAATATAATTGCTATAGTTTCTTGAGTACTGCTGTACTGATCGAATCATCTTTTCTGCACGTACCAAAATCTTATCTTCAGAATTTATAACCTCCTGGAGCACGGCTTCCAGCACCTTCAGACTCCTTTGCAGACAAGCCAGAAAAAAAGCTTCCTTATCTTCATAATACTTATATAAAACGCCGACACTAATGCCCGCTTTTTTCGCTATTATGTTAATATTAGCTCTGTCCGGCCCCTTTTCTGCGAATTCCTCTATCCCTGCTTCCAGTATTTCTGTCAACTTTTCTTCGGTCAGCTTTTTCAGCATTATCAATTTACCTCACTTACATTTGTGTCTTTCCATTTTTGACGTCCTATCACAGATCTAATTTAGAAAGGTTGAAAGTGATATTTTTTCAACCTAACTAACATTCGACCGCCAGGGCGGGGTGCAGGATGTGAAATGCTCTGCATTTCACACTAACTGACATTCGTCCCCAGGGACGCAAGATGCAGGGTGTTAATTCTCTGCATTTCACACTAACTGACATTCAACCGCTAGGTTGCTCAATGCAGGATGTGAAATGCTCTGCATTTCACACTATTTCTTCTGTTTCGAATACTTCATAACATAGACGAGTCGTTGAAGATACGCATCGATGATTCCAACTTGATTTGTTCTGTCTAAAGCCGCACGATATAGATCTGCCGCACAGCCCTTTTTAAGCACAATCGCTACTGCCCTTGCATCGTCCTCGGTGATGCCGGTACATAGTGCACCTTCCCCTTCAAGAAGCACGGCATTTTTATATTTCAACTCTCTGGCAACGGCTTTTCTTTTTTCAAGACCATTCGCTACATTCTTAATATTAACTCCTGCAATCTGAGCAAGATCATCAATCAAAGGTCTTAAGACACGCCCGGTAATACTAACCTGCACGATCTCCTGATCCTTTACATGAAGGATATTGTTCACCTTGC
>JAEWMZ010000415.1 GCA_023392995.1 Bacillota bacterium | reverse complement strand
ATAGGATGAAAGCAGAGCTTCATTATTTAGATGATCCGGAAGTATTTCGTGTAAATCAGCTTCCCGCTCATAGTGATCATTGTTTTTATTGCAGCAGGGAGGAGCTTCAGTCTGGAGAGAATTCCTTGTTCCAATCCTTAAACGGAAGCTGGAAGTTTCATTATGCTAGGAATTGTGCGGAAAGGCCTTCTGAGTTTTACCGGAAAGAATCTTACACAGATCAGGGGATGGATCAATTTGATGATATCCTTGTGCCCGGTCATATTGAATTGGCTGGCTATGATAAGATTCATTACATTAATACTATGTACCCCTGGGAAGGCCATGTATTTCGCAGACCTGCCTATAGTCTTGATGGACACGATCCGGCGGAGGGTTCCTTCCATAAAGCACAGTATAATCCGGTAGGGTCTTACCTAAAGGTTTTTGATTTGGAGCCGGGTTTACTAAAAAAGCGGGTCGTGGTTTGCTTCGCAGGTGTGGAGCAGGCGATGTATGTGTGGCTGAATGGTGAATTCATTGGTTACGCAGAAGACAGCTTTACCCCTTCGGAATTTGAATTAACGCCTTACCTTCGTGAGAAGGGGAATGTCTTAGCAGTGGAAGTACATAAAAGAAGTTCGGCGGCTTTTCTGGAGGATCAGGATTTCTTTCGCTTCTTTGGAATCTTTCGTGATGTCACTCTTTATGCAAAGCCGGAGATTCATGTAGAGGATCTGTGGGCAAAGCCATATTTGAAGGAAGATAATGCTTCGGGTAGCCTGGAAGTGGAGTTAAAGCTATCCTATACGGAGGAACCGGGTGAAGTTCGTATTGTATTGCAGGATCAGCAGGAGAATATCTGCTATGAGCAAGTGGCAGACATCATAGAGGAGATGAAGCTGAAGCCGGTGGATATCCATTCTGTGATACCCTGGTCTTATCAGAAGCCCTATCTTTATTCCCTTCGGATCGAAGTGTTTGACAAGACCGGAAGATTAAGAGAAGTAGTACCCTATCGGATTGGATTTCGCCGGATCGAGATCAAAGATAAGTTGATGTTACTCAATGGAGAGAGACTGATCATCAATGGAGTAAATCGCCATGAATGGAGTGCCGACAGAGGAAGGTGTGTCAGCAAAGAAGAGATGGCTGCTGATATGAATATCATAAAAAGAAATAACATCAATGCCGTTCGAACCTCCCATTATCCGAATCAGATTCCCTGGTATTATCTGTGTGATGAAAATGGAATCTATGTCATGGCTGAGACCAATCTGGAGTCTCATGGTTCCTGGCAGAAGATGGGGCAGGTGGAGCCCTCCTGGAACGTTCCCGGCAGCATCCCTCAGTGGAGAGAGGCGGTTATTGACCGGGCTAGAACGAATTTTGAAGTATTTAAAAACCATACCTCCATCCTGTTTTGGTCTCTTGGGAATGAATCCTATGCCGGAGATAATATAGAAGCGATGAACCGTTTCTTGAAGGAAAGAGATGACAGCCGGCTGGTGCATTATGAGGGAGTATTTCATAACCGAGCTTATGAGGATACGATATCAGATATGGAGAGCCGCATGTATGCTACACCGGAGGAGATCGCAGCGTATCTGGAAGAGAACCCGAAGAAACCATTTCTTCTGTGTGAATATATGCATGATATGGGAAATTCCCTGGGTGGATTGAAGTCTTATATGGACTTGCTGGATCGTTATGACATGTATCAGGGCGGCTTTATCTGGGATTTTATAGACCAGGCGCTCTATGTCCACGATGAAGTTACAGGGGATAGAGTACTTCGCTATGGAGGCGACTTCGATGACAGACCGTCTGATTATGAGTTTTCAGGAAATGGAATCGTGTTTGCCAATCGAGCAGAAAAGCCGGCGATGCAGGAGGTGAGATATTTCTATGGATTATACAAATAAATCAGAGAAGCAGCAAACGAAGGAGCTTCGCCTTGTTTACGGCGACTGCGCCCTGGGCATTCACGGGGAAGACTTCCATTATATCTTTTCCTATCAATTTGGCGGACCGGAATCTTTCGTAATGGATGGAAGGGAATGGCTTTATCGGGTGCCAAAGCCTACCTTCTGGAGAGCCACCACAGATAACGACAGAGGGAATAAGTTTCCTCTAAGGTCAGGAATGTGGTTGAGTGCGGATATGTTCCTGGAGTGCAAAGGAATTCAGGTGTTCATTGATGACAAAGAGATTGGGCTTCCCCTTGCACCGTTGAACAATCAGTACAATAGCAGGGAAGTGGCTCAGGAGGTAAGGATAATATATACCTATCAGACTATTACAGTACCGGTTGCAATGGTAGAGGTTGCTTATGCTGTTGGTGCAAATGGTGAGATTGAGGTAACGGTGCATTATCACGGAAAGGTGGGATTACCGGAGCTGCCCGTATTTGGTATGCGCTTTGTTGCTCCGACAAAGGCGGTAAGTTATCGGTATGAAGGTCTTTCGGGAGAAACCTATCCGGATCGGAGGGCGGGAGGAATTCCGGGAATCTATGAAGTTGAGGGATTACCCGTGACACCCTATCTGGTTCCCCAGGATTGTAATGTCCATATGGGAACCAAATGGTTGGAGGTATACCGTAATTCTACTCTGGATGCTTCTAATAAAGCTGGTAATTCCTTCGGAATTCGGTTCTCCGGAAAGGGGCAGGATTTTGCCTTCTCCTGTATCCCCTATACGGCGCAGGAGCTGGAAAATGCCACTCATCAGGAGGAGCTTCCCCCAGCAAGACGAACGGTGATATCAATCCTTGGTGCAGTAAGAGGGGTTGGAGGAATCAACAGCTGGGGAGCAGATGTGGAAGCGCCCTATCATATTGATGCCGGTAAGGATGTGAAATATTCCTTTGTGATTTCTAAAGCCTTGCTGTAGTCTATGGCATGATATTGTCTTGGAACATAAGCAGATCATAAGCAGATCATAAGTAGATTGGAAGTAAATCAGAAGCACTTGTCAGGCGGGTAGCAGACCGGGGAAGCTTTTTTGGAAGCAGTTATCCATATTATTTTATATGAAATCACCTTTTCTATTCTATAATAGCAGTCTAAACAACTCTATAATATGAAAGGAAGGTGATTTTTTTATCGTGTAAAAAACATTTATTCAATAGAAAGATTGGAATATATTGGTGAAAGTTCATCTTTTGAAGAAAAACGTATTCTGCAATACACACTATAATAGATACGATATTAGTAAAATATTACACAAAATAATGCGCATGAAAATATACATGATACTGCTCAAAATACTACACTCAGATATAGATACAAATCTTAGGCTGACATGTTCAAGAGCATTGTTAGACTTACTTTAAAAGGTGGAAGATAATAGAATTAAGTTTAAGAGATAAAAAATTTTATAATTTAAAGAATTAAACTTTAAAAATTTAATTCTTTAAAGATTTATAAGTTTAAAGCTTTATTGGATTGATACGTTAAAATATTGATTGACAAAAGGAGGGGTTTTTGGGTATAATATACCAATATAGCAGATATAACAAGTAGGTATAATATGAAATTCAAACATTGTTTTGAAATACATAGGTTACAACTAACAAGGCATAAGACAATGTAGTCAGAAGTATGATTTTGACTGCATTTTTTTATATATATACTCAAAATGAAAGTCTTATGAAAAAATTAAGGAGGCGATTTATGAATAAGTTCAGCAAACTTATGGCGCTTATGATGGTACTTATGATGGTATTATCATTAGCTGCATGTGGCAAAAATTCAAGTAAAGATACAACAACTACTACGGATACGCCAGCCACTACAGAAGGATCTTCTGAAACAGACAGCACTGCTGCAACAGGGGGCAATGTTTTGAAGGTTCACTTTGATGTTGAGGTAGCTTCTCTTGATCCACAGATAGCTACTGACGGTACTTCCTTTGAAGTAATCGCTGCTACAACAGAAGGATTATATTCTGTTGATGCAGAGGGCAGTCCAATTCAGGCACTCGCAGAAAAAGTAGATAAGAGTGCAGATGGGTTAACCTATACCTTTACCCTGAGAGATGCTCAGTGGTCAAACGGAACACCGGTTACTGCCAATGATTTCGTATTTGCTTGGAGACGTCTGGTTGATCCGGCAGTTGCAAGTGAATATTCCTTCATTGCAGC
The DNA here is from genome assembly GCA_023392995.1 of Bacillota bacterium. Taxonomy (GTDB): domain Bacteria; phylum Bacillota; class Clostridia; order Lachnospirales; family Lachnospiraceae; genus Mobilitalea. Next base: position 194 of record JAEWMZ010000415.1, on the reverse strand, counting down.
AATTGCTAATATTAAGAACGCAGCAGCAATCACTGCTGGTGAAGTGGCTGTTGATCAATTAGGTGTTACTGCGAAGGATGATAAGACCTTAGTAGTAAACCTGGATGTTCCGGTACCTTTCTTTGAATCCCTGTTGGCATTCCCGTCCTTTTTACCTGTAAATGAAGCATTCTTTACAGAAAAGGGTGAATCCT
>JAEWMZ010000076.1 GCA_023392995.1 Bacillota bacterium | reverse complement strand
GTGCAGCTATCGGAACACAAGCAACGACGTTATTGCTTGCTTATTCCGGGGGATATGTATCATTGTTAATGGTATTTATGGCACAGGGAACTCCCATCTACAATATACTGAATTATAAATACATAGCATCTGAAATATTAGAGACTTTGGTGGGCAGCATAGGTCTTGTTACCGTTGCACCTTTAACTGCCCTGGTCTGTGGAATTTTATTTACTGTGGAAATAAAAAAAGAGCATAACAACTTATCTCATTAGATAGGTTGCTATGCGCTTTTTTTGTTACACAGCAGGGGAGCTGTATAACCATAGCGTATAATAGGGTGGGAGTAGAAAGTGTTTTATCACTATCTATGTGAACATTATACTTGGGAAATGTGTATATATTGTGAAGACATTATAAAAATAAAATGAAAACCATAAAATTAGTTAGAATTAATTGGGAAAAAAGTATAAGGAGGCTTGCATATCCCCTAGAGATGCCAAGCATTCATTATTTTATATAAACTCATTACTTGGGTGCTTCGCAAATGCATATAACAACAAATAGAACCGTAAGAAATACCTATGTGGGTGTTCTTACGGTTCTATTTGTCCGAAACCAAACAATGTTACGTGTGCTTTTAAAACACGATGCAAAGTCAGTGTCTTTTATGAGAAGTTTTTGATTTACTTCTCATGGCTTATATGAAAGGGAGGAGGAGAGTGAATATATTCATTTCACTACTAATTCAAGAAACACTTCATCCTTCTTTAAGGCAAGTACAGTAGCCCCAAAACCTTTCTAATGAAAGGGAATCCATGAATCAGGAAAGACAAAACAGCTTACTGATTTATCTTTCCTCCAGTATAGAAGATAGATATGAGGAAATTATGTATAAATTGAATATAATTTGTTAACTTTATCACCAAATCGATGAAAAACGAGATTATGACAGAATATATAACAAAAATTTACAATTAATTCAATGATACCTTTTACTTGAAATCATGCGTAAAAGTATGTAAAATAGGAGATAGAGCTTGTAGGGTAATAACGAGAGCTGTCTGTTATTACGATGCTTGCTTAAGACATATCAGTGGGAGAGAGCTATGCGCATAGGATTGGTACGACATTTTAAGGTTCATTGCCCTCATAAGAAAATGATGACCTCCAAGGAGTTTCGTGAATGGTCGGAAAAATATGAGGTATCAAAGGTTATAAAAAATAAAGTTGAAATGTATGGGATCGAATGGGACATCTGCTATGCCAGTGATTTGCCGAGGGCTATTACCACAGCGAAGGATGTATACAGCGGTAACCTAATCATTGATAAATTACTTAGAGAAGTAGACAATGCTCCCTTTATTCATACAGAGAGAATCAAGCTTCCCTTTGAAGTATGGCATATCTGCGGAAGGCTTGCCTGGTACTTTAAGTCGAAAAGTCAGCCGGAAAATATTAAGCAAACAAGACGAAGAATCAATGAGTTCCTGGATCGGATTGACTGGACCCAGGAGAATGTACTGATTGTATTCCATGGTTTTATGCTCTATAACCTGCAAAAGGAGCTTCGCAGACGAGGTTTTGAAGGTGAAAAAGTAAAGTTTGTGAAAAATGGTGTGTTATATGAATATATAAGAGAAGAGCAGAAGGATGAATTAACGGATGAGAATAACGCTGATTTGTGTGGGTAAGCTAAAGGAAAAATATCTGTCTGAGGGTGTGGCGGAATATGCAAAACGTCTTGGCAGGTACTGTACCCTGGAGATAATCGAATTGGCGGATGAGAAAACTCCGGATAATGCTTCCGAGGCACTGGAGGAGATCATAAAAAAGAAAGAGGGAGAAAGAATTCTAAAGGTTCTAAAAGAGGATGCTTATTGCATCGCCCTTGCCATTGGCGGGAAACAGCTGTCCTCGGAAGAGCTAGCTAAGAAGCTGGACTCCCTTGGGATCTCGGGAACTAGCCACATTAGCTTCATCATTGGAGGATCGCTGGGCTTATCTGCTGAGGTGCTAAACCGTGCTGATTATCTGCTTAGCTTTTCTAAGATGACCTTTCCTCATCAACTGATGAGAATGATCCTGCTAGAGCAGATCTACCGGGCTTATCGAATTACTCACAATCAACCCTATCATAAATAAAAAGACAATAATAAGTAAAAATCTATTATAAGTGAGAAATCTATTATAATGAGAGATCTATCATAAGTGAGAAAGCTACCGTAAGTGAGAAAGCTATCATAAGTGAGAAAGCTATCATAAGTGAAAAGGCCATTATAAATAAAAAGAAAGAGCTGATGCTTAGCATCAGCTCTAATGGTTTAATTAACAATTAATTAAGCAACTGTTACGTTAACAGCCTGCATACCTCTTTGACCTTTTTCTAAGTCGAAAGAAACTTTCTGACCTTCTTCTAAAGTCTTGAAGCCGTTGGATGCGATACCGGAGAAATGTACGAATACATCTTCGCCGCCGTTATCGTTAGTGATGAAACCAAATCCTTTTTGTGCGTTAAACCATTTTACTGTACCATTATTCATGAACGATACCTCCTGAAAAATATTAATATTGTGTATTTTATTACTTATAAAAAAATCACATATTTTTGTGAATCATTAAATGCATTAATGACTTACAAAAATATGTGAGTTCATACATGACAATTAAAATACCAAAATCATTCTAACATACCTGTCTTCATTTGTAAACCTATTTTTATGTAATTTTTAATATAAAATCAACTTAAATTCTTGTAAAATACCTCATAACCACACAATAATCTCAAAAAAATATCTTTTTGCGAAAAAAACACCCTAAATTCATCAAAAGACATCCTGAAAAGTACCCATTTCATATAAAAACCAAAGCTGGGAGAAGCCCCTGCTCCTCAAAACAAACCCAATACCACAGAAAGCGGTTACACCCAATACCTAAAAATAGGCAATTGCGAAACTCATTAACTGAATATATTGTATACACAGCGGATACTGTTTCGAAGCGGAAGCTAAGCCCGAAGGAAGCGTTGGAGCGAAGAAATAGTATCCGCTGTGTATACAATCACAAAAACTATATTGTTTCGCAATTGCCTAAATACCTAAAAATAGAGGGGGGAGTATCCTGTCATTCTGTCTCATAACCAAAAGTACCTCTTAAGAAACAGCTCACCACCCATCAAAGGCAGTACTCCTCCCTCGGGTTGCAAACTGGTTTTACATAAATCCAAAATACCGCATGATTCCAATATAAATTCCATAGGCAAAACCATATTGGTTATCCCGAAGCTTCTGAGCGTCTGACCAGTTGGTCAAATAACCTAATTCCACCAGCAGAGAGGTCATATTGCTTCTGCGGAGTACAAAAAGGGAAGGACGTTCACGAATTCCATTATTTTTTGTACCAACAGTCTGGGTAATACCGGTCATAATTTGCTGAGCCATCCATTGAGCCTGAGTACCCAGCTGGAAAATATAGATTTCAGTACCGTTAATGGCTGGATTAGGGTTTGCATTACAGTGAATGCTGATAAAATAATCCGCAGGCCATTCATTTGCCTGCCGTACGCGTTCTGCAAGACTGGAAGAGTTGGAGGTTCCAAGCACGGTAGAGGGTGTCGGGCGTGAGAGACGAGCATCGAACCTAGGATCTGCATTTAATAAATTTGCTAAATACAATCCCACCTGATATGTGATATCTTCTTCGCGAAGACCATTTCCGGTAGCACCTGCATTATGTGATCCCGTTGGGTTGTGACCTTGATCTATATAAATATTGATAGCCAAAGCAGCACTTCCTTTTCCTTTTACTATTACTATAATATTCGTGTCCTTGAAAGCTGTTACAATTCAAGGGTCTATTTTCGTGATAGCATTTTCTTGGAACAAAATCTTCCTAATGGTAATTTATATTTTCGGATGCTATACTATAGCTGTACAGGAACAGGGGGTAGGAAATGCCGACAAAGCAAGCAGGTGACGATAAAGAGAAAAAAGATAGCGTTATAAAATTCGCATCGATATTTATTATCATACTTGGTGTTTTAGTCATGATGACAGGTATGATTTATTATAAATATTATGTTACCGGACTTAAAATTTCTGATACAGAGGAATATCGTGAGTACGGGTATCATTATGCCATTATCTCGGAGGAAGAGGACGCTACCTTCTGGGATGCAATTTACCAGGGAGCCAGTGAAAAGGGCAGGGAACAGAATGTATATGTGGAAGAGATGGGACGTAATCTTTCTAAGGATTATTCTTTAAGAGATTTGTTTAAAATTGCGATTGCTTCTAAGGTGGATGGTATTATTCTGGAGCCAAATGGCAGGGAAGATATCACTGACTTAATTAAGCAGGCAGATAAAACGGGGATTCCTGTGGTTACAGTGCTTCAGGATGCACCGGGAAGTGAGCGTAAAAGTTACATCGGAGTGAATAGCTATACACAGGGACAGATCTATGGAAAAGAAGTACTTGATATTGTTAAAACGGGTAAAAAAAATATTGTTTTACTACTAAGCCAAAATACAACGGATACCAGTCAGAACATGATCTACTCCAACATTTTGGAAGCGACGAATTCCTATGAGGTATCCGTGAAATCCATTGTTGTAAATGAAGAGAGCAGTTTTAGCTCAGAGGAAGAGATCAGAAAGCTGATTATGGACGATAATAATCCGACGGATCTGCTGGTTTGCCTGACAGCAGCAGATACCTTAAGTGCTTATCAGGCGGTGGTGGATTATAACAAGGTAGGGCAGGTTGATATCATTGGCTATTATTATTCGGACATTATTTTGTCAGCCATTGAGAAGGATATTATTCATTCTACAATGACAATAGATGCGAACCAGATGGGAGCCTACTGTGTAGAGGCACTGACAGAGTATCGTGAAACTGATAATGTCAGCGATTACTACTCTGTGGATATCGATATAATAAACAAATCGAATTATTTGTATTATCGGGATAAAGCAGAGCAGGATTAGAGAATCGAAGTCATAGTTATGCCGAGCATCGGCGTAACTATAACTTCGGAAATGAGGATGAATCGTAATGCTGCGTAAAAAAAAGAGCTCTATTCGAAGAAAACTGATCATTGTATTTACACTATCCTATTGCATTGTGCTTTTTGCTAATTTGTTTTTGTACAACAATATCAACCGCTCCATTGGAACGATTGACCAGGTGTTTAAAAGCAATGCACAATTGAATGATTTGCTGGAGGCGTTAACAGCAGTACACGGATATGTATATGAGTATCTGAATACCAAAAGCTCAGAATCTCTGGAAAGCTATTACCGGAGCGGGCAGGAATATCAGGCTCTTGTAGAGGAGCTGGACGGCAAAACCACGGATAATGATATGCTTCTGATGCAGAAAAATATAAAGAATATGTCCAAGACCTACCTGGCATTGCTAGATGCAACCGTAGATGCCAAACGAGGGCGTAACATTGAAAAATATAAGAATTCTTACGAGGAAGCATCAAGTCTCTATGATTATATCACGACCTACATTAATAGCTTAAACAATGAGAAATTTCAATACAATTCAGAAAAGTATGGTTTGCTTCTCCTTTCACTTCGATATCTGGAAGTAATCAGTACTTCATTTTTAGTCGTAATCACTCTTGTCAACATAGTGCTTATTATTATTTTAACCAGAAGTATTACCGATCCTCTGATGAAGTTGACGCAAACTGCCTATGAGGTTGCCGGCGGTAATTTTCAAGTGGATCTGGTTCAGGTGAATTCCTCTGATGAAGTTGAAATTGTAACCCGGGCTTTTAATAACATGATAGTAAGTATTCATCAATATATCTTAAAGACCAAAGAGAGTATGGAATTGGAAAGTAAGATGATGGAACGGGAATTGATGATGACCAGTCATCTAAAGGATGCGCAGTTAAAGAACTTGCAGGCGCAAATTAATCCTCATTTTCTATTTAACACATTCAATGCCGGGGCGCAGCTGGCTATGCTGGAGGGAGCGGATAAAACCTGCCTGTTTATTGAGAATATGGCTAACTTTTTTCGCTCCAATATGAAGAGCTTTGACAGAGACTCCACCATCGGTGATGAGATTAATTTGGTGGACAGCTATATTTATATACTAAATGTAAGATTTTCCGGAAAGATTCATTTTACCAGGGAGATCGATGAAACTGTATTGGAGGTTAAAGTTCCAAGCTTGATATTACAGCCAATTGTAGAAAATTCCGTGAATTATGGTATCCGGGATATTGAATATAATGGTGAAATCAGTCTTTTGGTAGAGCAAAGGGAGAAGTTTATCGATATTATTATTCGCGACAATGGAGTTGGGATGGAACCGGAGGCTCTGGATCAAATTATGAAATGCACTCTTGATAAGGAACGGGAAGCACTGGAGGCTTATGCAGCAAAAGATTCCAATGGAATTGGACTTAATAATGTGATACAGCGATTGCAGCTATATTATAACCAAACAGGATTATTTCAAATTGATAGCCAGGGGCATTGTAAAGGAACTACAGTTACAATTCACATTCCGAAAAGAGCAGAATAGTTCAGAAAATATAAATACAATTGCGTTGTTTTAATGGTAGCAGGGCAGATAGGAGCTTTTATGTACAAAATAATGCTAGCGGATGATGAAGGAATTATGATTGATTCCTTACGTTTTATTATTGATAAGAACTTTGGGGATGCTTGTGTGGTTGAGCATGCCACCACAGGCAGAAGTGTGATTGAGCTTGCTGAGAATTTTAAACCGGATATTGCTTTTATGGACATCCAAATGCCTGGGATTAACGGAATTGATGCGATGAAGGAAATCAGAAGATTGAATTCCACAGTGATCTTTATCATTCTAACTGCATATGACCGATTCAAATATGCAAAGGAAGCGATTAATCTCGGTGTACTGGAATACCTTACAAAGCCGGTCAGTCAGACTACTGTGGTTCAGGTTATACAAAGGGCGATGAATCAAATTGATGAAGAGCGGACAAAGCGCCGGAATGATTTAATGATTCGCGAAAAGCTTGAAATAGTAATACCGATCCTTGAGAATGATTTTATTTATACTACAATTTCCGGATATGATTTTAACCGGGAGGGGGTTGATTTTAAAAGCCTTCTTGGGATTGAAGAGGAATATGGGATGATGGTCGTAATGGAATTTGGTGATTCCCTGGTGGAGGGCATTCTAACCAACCCGGTAGGAGTAAGTGTAAAGGCCCAATCCCTGTATCAAATCATTCGCAACCAATGGAAGGAAGAGTTCACCTGCATTGTGGGTCCGATTATGGTGAATAAGATGGTGGTATTCCTGCCAAGTACAAAGTTATCTCTGGAATATGATGAACGTATTCTATTAATTGAGAAGACTAGAAAGATGATTCGTGAATTATCACAGCAGCTGGATTTGCAGTTTAAGGTTGGAATTGGTTCTGTGAAGCCGCTTCAAAAGCTGGGAGAATCTTATCAGGAGGCATTCTCAGCAGCTCATAACAGCAAAGGGCGGGTAGTACATATTCAGGATCTTCCGGAGCGCTGTGAATATACCGATGATTATCCGGCTGAGATTGAAAAGAATTTTTATGCTATGCTGGAAAAGGGGAATCCGGAAGAGGTTAATACAGAGGCAAATCGTTTGTTTGACTGGATGGTGGATAACTATCCAGAACAGGAAATGGATATTAAGCTTAAGGTGCTGGAGCTCATTCTTTTTGCAGAACAAAAGGCCTTGCTCAGCGGAGAAAAAACCTATCACTTTAGCAATAGCAAAGATTATCTTAATATCATTATACATTTTGAAGGCTATGAGCAGCTAAGAAAATGGTTTCTGGAAAAAGTATCCCAGGCCTGCAAAAATATTAGTTCCATAAAGGAGGAGCGAACCAGCAGCGTAATAACAAAAGCGAAAAAGTATATTGAAGAAAATTTTAAAAAGGATATTTCTCTGGATGATGTATCTAGAATAGTGGATATCAGTCCTTATTACTTCAGCAAACTGTTTAAAGAGGAGACGGGAGAAAATTTCATTGAATATCTTACGAACCGAAGAATTGAAAGGGCTAAAATACTGCTGCATAACAGTGATGTCAGCATCAAAAAGATATGTGCGGATACGGGATATAGTGATCCGAATTACTTTAGCCGTATCTTTAAAAAACAAGTAGGAATTACGCCCACCGAATATCGGGAGGGAGTAATTTAAACGTTGCTATTCAAAGGAATGAAATAAGGGTAAGTAAAAAAGACCAAAGTAATGCCTGGGGGATGGAGATTTAAATGAAAAAAAGTAGTATAATTACGTTATTACTGTTTTTATTTATGCTGTTGTTAGCTGGCTGTAAGAAAGAGGAAGGGGCTGCGGAGGAAAAGGGAATTATTGACCATAAATTGCAGATTGGCTTATCCTTTGATTCTTTTGTTATTGAACGCTGGCAAAGGGATAGGGATGTATTTGTGTCTACGGCTCAGGAGTTGGGAGCGGAAGTGAACGTGCAAAATGCCAATGGCGATATTAATGAGCAGATAGACCAGATAGAGTACCTGATTAAAAAGAAAGTAGATGTCATTGTATTGGTAGCGGGAGATGCGGATAAGCTGGGAGAGGTATTAAAAAAAGCCAAGTCGGAAGGGATTGCTGTCATTGCTTATGATCGCCTGGTTTATAATGCAGATGTAGATTTGTACATATCCTTTGATAATGAAGAGGTTGGAAAATTAATGGCGAAAACCATGGTAGACCGAATGCCTCCCGGCAGTAATATAGTAACAATATTTGGCCCGACCTCGGATAATAATGTTATCTTAGCGGAGAAGGGTTTTAATTCAGTATTGGAAAAATCGGATATCAATGTAGTATATTCCATCTACGCAAAGAATTGGATTGCGGAGAAGGCTTTTGAGGCTGTAAATACTGCCCTAAGCATGTACCCGGATATTAATGGTGTAATGTGCGGAAATGATAACCTTGCGACGGAAGCTGTGCGGGCTTTATCTGAGAACCGACTTGCGGGCAAAGTGGTTGTAACAGGACAGGATGCGGATCTGGCTGCTTGCCAAAGGATCGTGGAAGGAACGCAGACAATGACAGTATATAAGCCGGTGGATCAGCTGGCTAAGGCAGCAGCGGAATATGCTGTTATGCTGGCGAAAAAGAAAGGTCTCGACGTTGGTGTCACGATTAATGATGGAACCTATGAGGTTCCTTATGTGAAGCTGGAGCCGGTGGCTGTAACGAAGGATAATATTTATCATACCGTCATCGAAGGCGGATTTCAGTTGGAAGATGAAGTGTATTTAAATGTAGCGAGGAATTAGAAAACAGGGTTTACAATAATACAGATATAGTTTACAGAAATAGTATAGAGCTGTATTTTGGAGCTATAGTATAGAGCTATAGTCTAGAAGAGTTTTTTAATTGTATCTTAGAACTAATTTTTTATAACTAAAGCTTATAACTAAATCTTAGAACTATATTTTAGAACAGTATCTCAGATCTCTAGTATAGAGCTATATTTTATAATTTTATTTCAGAGTTATATTAAAACTGTATTTTATAACCATAATTTAGAGCTATATGAAATGTGTGCTACTCGCAATTTCATATAGCTTTTTTGTCTATTTGTCTAACCGATATAATAAACTGCCTGCCAAGCAGGCAGGCTTCCAAGGAAATAATAACCCCTTCAAAAGCATAAGTATTTTAGTTGTAAAACCGACAGAGGCAGTATCCCCATTTCCCACAATTTAGTACTAGTAAAAATCTGAAATTGACTAGCATTTTATTGCGTTCTGGTAGTCTTAACCAATTAGGATATACAGATCTTTCTAAAACTATACAGTATCTAGCAATTTAATACTAATTGATCTGTGTTACTATTTCAGAGTAGTAAAAAACAATAATTTATGGGAGGAAAGAATTATGAAAAAGAAATTACTTAGTGTCTTATTATGCTCTGTAATGCTTGTGTCCCTGATGACAGGATGCGGCACGAAATCAGCATCAACAAGCACAGCAGACGAATCAAAAGCAACAGCAACACAGGCGCCAGCGGATACCTCAAAAGAAACACCCCCGGCGGATACAGCAGCAGCTGCAAAAAAAGTTGGTGTAGCAATGCCTACCAAGGATTTACAGCGTTGGAACCAGGACGGTGCTAATATGAAAGCCAAGTTAGAGGAAGCTGGCTTTGAAGTAGATCTTCAGTATGCGAACAATGATATCGCTACTCAGGTTTCCCAGATTGAAAATATGATTACCAACGGCTGTAATGTTCTTGTTATTGCATCCATCGACGGCGGTTCCTTAGGTACTGTTTTAGCAGAAGCAAAGGAAAAAAGCATTCCGGTTATCGCATATGATCGTTTGATCATGGGTACAGACGCAGTTTCCTACTACGCAACCTTTGATAATTACATGGTTGGAACAATTCAAGGAAAGTATATCGTTGATGCCTTAAAGCTGGACAGCGAGGCAGGACCTTTTAATATCGAATTATTTACCGGATCACCGGATGATAACAATGCCCGTTTCTTCTTTGGCGGAGCAATGGATATCTTAAATCCTTATATTGAAAGTGGCAAATTAAAGGTTGTTTCCGGACAAAAGGCCTTTGAAGAAGTTGCAACCTTAAACTGGTCAACCGAAGAAGCTCAAAAGAGAATGGAAAACCTGATTACTGCTTATTATGCAGATGGTACGAAACTCGATGTAGTTCTTTCTTCTAACGATTCCTGTGCAATTGGTATTACCAATGCTTTAGTAAATGCAGGCTACACTGGTGACAACTTCCCGATCCTTACCGGTCAGGACTGTGATATCACTTCTGTTAAGAACATTCTTGCAGGAAAACAATCCATGTCTATCTTCAAGGATACACGTACTCTTGCAGCGAAGGTTGTTGAGATGGTTAATGCAATATTAAATGGTACAGAAGTACCGGTAAATGATACTAAGACCTATGATAATGGTACCGGAATTATCCCTACCTTCCTTTGTGAGCCAGTATTTGCAGATGCAAAGAATTACAAGGAACTGTTGATTGATTCAGGATATTATACAGAAGATCAATTAAACTAAGCAAGCACTTTGCAGGGTGTTGTGAACGGGCAACACCCTGCTTCTAGCGAATCGAAACATGCCCAAAGGAGGGGTACTATTGGCAACAATATTGTTGGAGATGAAAAATATTACCAAACGCTTCCCAGGGGTTAAGGCATTGGACAATGTCAACCTTCAAGTCGAAGAAGGAGAAATTCATGCACTGGTAGGGGAAAACGGTGCCGGAAAGTCAACCTTAATGAGCGTTTTAAGCGGTATCTATCCTCATGGAAGCTATGAGGGGGAGATTCTGTTCCAGGGAGAAGAGTGTAAATTTAATGATATAAAGGATAGCGAAAAGAAGGGAATTGTTATTATTCATCAGGAGTTGGCATTAGTGCCTTATATGACAATTGGTGAAAATATGTTTCTGGGGAATGAGAGAGGGTCCACGCTGAAGATCAATTGGGGAGATACCTACAGCAAGGCGGAGGAATTACTCCATACCGTAGGACTGAATGAAAAGCCCAGAACCTTAATTAAAGACATTGGTGTAGGAAAACAGCAGTTAGTCGAGATTGCAAAAGCACTTGCAAAGAATGTAAAACTGCTTATTTTAGATGAACCAACAGCGTCCTTGAACGAATCTGATTCCAGAAAGCTGCTGGATTTGTTATTAAAGTTTAAAAAAGAAGGTTTAACCTCGATCATCATATCTCATAAATTGAATGAGATTTCCTATGTAGCAGATAAAATAACGGTGATTCGTGACGGGTCTACCATTGAGACGCTTAATAATAAAGCAGAGAATATCAGTGAGGAACGGATCATACGAGGAATGGTTGGACGTACCCTGACCGACCGTTTTCCGAAAAGAGAAAAGACTGACATCAGGGATATTAACCTTGAGGTTAAGAATTGGAATGTCTATCATCCGCTGTATAATGAGCGAAAGGTGGTAGATAATGTTTCTCTGCATGTGAGAAAAGGGGAAGTGGTAGGAATAGCAGGATTAATGGGAGCAGGCCGGACAGAGCTTGCCCTGAGTATCTTTGGTAAGAGCTATGGAGTCGGGATTAGTGGCACCTTATTGCTTAATGGGAAAGAAGTGAAGCTTAACAGTTCCCGTGCAGCCATTGAGAATAAGCTGGCCTATATTACAGAAGACCGAAAGGGTGACGGCTTAGTGCTTTCCAATCCGATTCGTGTCAATACCACACTGGCAAAGATGAGCAAGGTCAGTAAAAATGGCATTATTGATAAGCATTTGGAGACAGTTGCTGCCGAGGACTATATTGACAAACTGAAAACAAAATGCACCTCCGGAGAGCAGGTGGTCGGTAATCTAAGCGGTGGTAATCAGCAGAAGATATTAATCAGTAAATGGATGTTTGCCGATCCGGATATTATGATTTTGGATGAACCTACCCGTGGTATCGATGTAGGTGCCAAGTATGAAATTTATTGTATCATTAATCAGCTGGTAAAAGAGGGGAAATCAATTCTGATGATTTCTTCTGAATTGCCGGAGCTTCTTGGTATGTGTGATCGGATTTATATTATGAATGAAGGTAAAATTGTCGGTGAGGTCAGTAAGGAAGAAGCAACGCAGGAGCTCATCATGGGACGAATTTTATCATCAAGTAAAGGAGTATAGTTATGGATAAAGCAAAGGAAATATTGAAAAAGAATACAATGATATTTGCGTTGCTCTTAGTTACGGCCTTCTTCGCCTGGCAGACAGGCGGAACCCTGCTGCTTCCGCAGAATGTGACGAATTTAATTGCACAGAATGGCTATGTGGTAATACTTGCAACCGGTATGCTTATGTGTATCTTAACCGGAGGAAATATTGACTTATCGGTTGGATCAATTCTGGCTTTAATTAGTGCGATTGCAGGAACGCTCATTGTTACCCTACATATGAATATCTGGATATCTATTTTATTATGTCTGGCAATTGGTGTTGTAATTGGTATTATACAAGGGTACTGGATTGCATATCTAAGAATTCCGGCCTTTATTGTTACACTTGCCGGAATGCTGTTATGGAGAGGTGCAGCCTTAATGGTTCTGGGTGGCTTAACGGTTTCTCCTTTCCCGGATCATTATCTTAATTTATTTAACAGCTATGTACCGGATGTATTTGGGGGATCAATTAATATCCTCAGTATCGTGGTAGGTATCGTGATCAGTGCCTTATATATTGGCTCCCAGGTATTATCAAGAATGGATACGAAGAAAAAAGGACATCACGTAGAATCGATCCTGTCCTTAGGTCTTCGCTTAGTAATTATTACAGCGGCTATTATGGCTTTGGCAGCTTCACTGGCTAATCATAAGGGAATACCCACCATCTTGATCCTATTGTCAGTGATTGTCCTGATCTATGCATACTTTACCTCAAAAACAGTTCCGGGACGTTATCTTTATGCGATGGGCGGTAATGAAAAAGCCGCAAAGCTTAGTGGTGTTAACACAAATAAAGTTCTGTTCTTTGCCTATGTGAATATGGCGTTTTTGAGCGCAGTAGCAGCTTTGGTGTGTGTTGCAAGATTTAATTCAGCAGCTCCTACCGCGGGAACAAACTATGAAATGGATGCCATCGGTGCATGTTATATCGGTGGTGCCTCCGCTTACGGCGGAATCGGTACGGTGCCTGGCGTTGTAATCGGCGCTATCTTCATGGGTGTTATTAATAATGGTATGTCCATTATGGGAATAGACAACAATCTGCAAAAGGTGATTAAAGGTATAGTATTACTAGCAGCAGTAACCTTTGATGTATTATCAAAACGTAGAAGTAAAGCAGCCTAATTCATCCTTCCGATTCGCTATAGAGTGCCCCAGTATTGATACTGGGGCGCTCTTTTTTGGTGCGCCCGGCGGGTGCATATTCCCAGCAAGTACCATTCCAGCAGGTGCACCTTCCCAGTGGACACACTTTTTAAATACTAATAAATACCATTTGCTAAATTGCTCTTAAAGAAATATAATAAAAAAGATTTGCAGTCAGAGAAAAATTTGTACAACTTTACTAGAATATGTGTTAAAATTTAACAGATGGCATAAAAAGGAACAGGCTACAAATTTAGAGTATGAAATATTAAGGCGTAATAAAGGACGGAAAGTCATGCTAAAAGGAATTTATGGAGTTTTAATAGGGATGCTATTGGTCATGCTGGTTATGTATGCCGGTCTTATCATGGGTAAGAATAAGGATACCGAGCAGCAGGCTAGGGTAGATAATCCCAGATATCATCTACAACTGATTGTTCAGAGTACAAACGAGAATTTTTTGACCAACTTTCGGGAGGGGGCGAAGAAGGCCGGAGAAGAAGATGGTGTCTATGTTGAGCTTGTTACATTGAAGCAATTAAATGTTAATGCTCTGAAGGAAGCTGTAGAGATGGGAGTTAATGCAAGTGTAGATGGAATAGCCCTTCAGGCCGCAGATATCAATCAGACCAGGCAGATTATTGAAGCGGCAAAAAAACAGGGCATTGCCATTATGACCTATGAAAACAATAATTATCCTGTCTCAGATACGCCTGCGGTTGGTACGAATAGTTATAATCTAGGTTACTATGCGGCTAACATGGCGGTGGAAGCCACTGGCGGAAAGGCTAATGTTGCGGTTATTATCAATAACGAAGGCAATGACGGGGAAGAAGAATATAAGAATAATATTATACAGGGTATCTTAGACTCTTTTGATGCCTTTAGTACCATGGAGATACCGGAGGATAGTATCTATACAGTGGATACAGATATGTTTGAAGCGGAGGAAATAGCCTCTCATATCATAAATAAAGCGGACAAACCGGATTTGATTATTTGTATGGATGAAAAATGTACCCCAGGGATCGCTCAGATCTTTGTTGATAACAATTTAGTCGGTGATATTAAAATTGTTGGGTATGGAGTGACAAAGCAGACACTGGATTATATTGATCATGGGGTAATCTATGGTATTGTTTGCCCTGATGCAAATGAAATTGGATATGATACGGTGAAACAGCTGGTTCAGTCCTTAGATGGAGAGCCCATTAGCGGAACGGTCAGCACAGGCTTATACACGATTGACCGTGATAATGTCAGAGACTTTCTTGAAAAGTGGAATATGAACAAGAGGGCAGGCGAATGATCAAAACAAAGAATACAATGACCTTGCGAACGAAGCTGCTGGGCTTCTTTTTCCTAGCGGTGGCATTTACGGCGATTGTTGGACTTTATAATTATCAGTCCTCCCGTGTTTTGATGCGTGATATGACAAGATTACTGAATCAGACACAGGAGATAACAACCATCTATAATGAATTGGATCAGATGCAGATTACCTTTGAGGACTATCTGTCAACGAGAAGTACGGACAGCTTGCAAGCTTACTATAATCACAGCAACTCGATTATGAATCTGAACCAACAGCTGCTGGGAGATTCGGATTATACGGAACGAGGAATCAGGTTAAAGAATATAGCAGGAATGATCAGCCACTATTTAGGAATCGTGGATCAGGCGGTTATTGCAAAAAGAAACAGTAAAGTGAATGAATACAGGGCAGGCTACCAGGAGGCAATGAAGGAGCATGCCTATATTGGCAGCTATATTGAAGAGATGATGAGTAATGATCTGAGTAATAGTGCCAGACAGTACAGAGAGATTCAGAGGGAAGTAGATCAAAGCACCGCCTTAAGCTACTCCATGTTTGGTATTTCTGTCGTATTAATCTCTATCATGATTATTATCTTCAGCCTGGAGCTTACAAAGCCCATTACAAAGCTGGCCTCCTATGCGAAGGAGGTATCGAGGGGTAACTTTGATATTGAGATTAAAGAGCAAAAGACCAGCAGAGAAATCAGTATACTATATCAGACCTTTGGCAGTATGACTGCAAGTATACGTAATTATGTAAATGAATTGCAGGAGAAGCAGCGGCTGGAACGCAAGCTGAGTGAGGAGAAGCTAAACAATCTGAAGATGAAAAGCGCGCTGCATGAAGCGGAATTACTTGCGCTGCAATCTCAGGTGAACCCTCATTTTATTTTTAATTCCATTAATATCGGTGCCAAGGTTGCCATGCTTCAGGGAGACGATGTTACATGTGATTATCTGGAGAATTTTGCGGATGTATTCCGCTATAACCTAAAAGGTCTGGGTTATGATGCCACCTTAAAGGAAGAGATATCGAATGTGGAAGCCTATATGAATCTGCTGGTTACCAGGTTTGGCGATGTGATTGATTTTCATCTGGAGGTTCCGGAGGACGAGAGTGTGAGTAACTTCATTCTGCCGAGAATGACCTTACAGCCTTTACTAGAGAATGCATATATCCATGGTATCAGTAAATTTGAGCAGGGAGGTATCATTGAGGTAAAGGTATGGAAGGAAACAAATAGTCTGTATATTAAAGTCTCGAATACCGGGGATGAAATACCGCCGGATAAGGTAAAGCTAATCCTAAGCCGAAAGTATAAAAAGGATAAAAACAAGGAGAAGGAAAAGCAGGGGCACACAACGGGGATTGGTATGGATAACGTTATAAATCGTTTGCGGCTTTTTTATAAAAAAGAAGATGTCATGGATATTACCTATCGAGAAGGAAGAACAAATGTTATACTGAAGCTTCCACTTAAGAATAAGCAAGGGAAGGAAAAGGAGCATGTATAAGGTACTGATTGTTGATGATGAACCGATTGCCGTAGAGTCAATCGGATTTATGATAACGAAGAATTTTGATTGTGTTAAGCAGATTGAGAAAGCCAGATCCGGCAAGGATGCCATTGAGAAATCCTATCAATTTCACCCGGACATTATTATCATGGACATTAATATGCCTGGAATTAATGGGTTGGATGCAATGAAGCAAATCAGAAAGACCAATGAGCTGGTGAGTTTTATTGTAATTTCAGCCTTTGACTATTTTGATTATGCCGTAGAAAGTGTTGCTCTGGGGGTTGAGGAATATTTGCTGAAGCCTGTAAAGGAAGCAAAGTTCATAGAGACCTTTCAGAAGGTATTACTGCATGTGGAGGAAAACTATGCAAAGCGCCGTCAGATTCTGGAGCAGCAGGAGCGGTTGGAGATGATCATTCCCATCTTGGAGACGGGTTTTATGAATTCCTTGTGTATGTATGGGCAGGATACCACACAATTAGAGCATTACTGTGAGCTCTTTGGATATCAGAATACCAGCGGGTATGTAATGGCAATTGAATTTGGGCAAAAGACGAACGATCAGTTTGAAAATAAAATCGGAGCAGGTATTCATGGTGAACGAATGTATGAGGAATATAAAAATATCATTAAATCTTCCCTGAATTGCATTGTAAGCCCGGTGATGCTGAACCGGATTATAGTTTATGTATTCGAAACCGCGGAGGAAGGGGATTATGAGCAGAAGGCCAGAGCTGTGAAAGCAGCCCAGCGTATTATGGAACGTGCAGCTCGTATCTATCCTGATATTTTTATAGGCATCGGTAATTATCATAAGGACATACATTGCGCTAAAAAGTCCTACCAGGAGGCGTTGCACGCACTTAGAACCCTTGCGGCAAGTGATTCCTTGAATGATAATTTACAAAGTCATATTCTGCACGAGGATGACATTATTGAGAAAGGCGAAGAGCTGGAAAATGATTATCAGGAGTTGCTGGAAACAGAGATATTTACAAAAATATCAGATTCTGATAATGTATCCCTGCAATTATCCTTCGTACAATTATATGAGAGAATGAGCGCTGATCCCGGTATTGATTTTGATGCCATCAAAAAGTGGATGATCAGTATGGTAGTGGGCTTTGAAAAGCGATTTGAAAAGGTACTCAATAATAATTATTATCAGGTACTGGATGATATTATTGGGGCAAAGGAGGAGGGAACCCTTTATAATATCGGAAAACGCTACATCAATGAAACGTTGAATCAAATTGCGGAAGGCAGACAAAAGAAAGCGAATTCAATTATTGAAAAGGCGGATAAATATATCCTGGAGCATTACAATGAGGATATCTCCCTGGATGAAATTGCCCAGCACGTTAATTTAAGCTCCTATTATTTCAGCCGATTCTATAAGAATGCAACAGGGACCAATTTCACCGACAAGATGGTAATGCTTCGCATGGATAAGGCGAAGGAGCTTTTAAAGCAGGAGGAGTTGTCGGTTAAGGATGTATCCTACCAGGTGGGCTACTCCGATCCGAACTATTTTTCAAAAATATTCAAAAAGGTAACCGGATTTAATGCAAGTGAGTATAAGCGGTTGAAATAATACTTGTTAAAACTTACTTTTATTAATAAACGTTACAAAATAGGAACGGGTAATAAGTAAAAGGTAATTGTCACGGAGAATAATTTTATGATGCTGTTTCAATGGCAGAATGGAGGAGAATTATGGGGAGAACACCTTTACTTAGTAAACTTTCATACTTCAGAAAGCGCCGGCACTTAAGCGATAAGGAGCAGGAAAGTTTACTTGTACCGAGGAACAGGAGTGCGCAGTCACGCAGGGAGCGTAGCTATGGACGGAATTACCATAGTATTTTTATGATGGTAGCAATTTTGGTAATCAACATGATAGTCTTATCAGGCTGTAAGCCGGACTCAGAGGAGAGGGGGGATGCGCAGCAGGAGGAGGATATTGTGGTAGGCTTTTCCATGGGAACCCTGTTGGAGGACAGATGGATCAGAGACAGAGATATCTTTATGGCAGAGGCGGAGCAAAATGGCATTCAGGTCATTGTCAACAATGCCAACAATGACTCGGATCTCCAGTATGAGCAGGTGAAGGAGATGTTAAAGCGGGGAATTGATGTCTTGGTGATTGCACCGAATGACTGCTATAGCGAGGCCAGATGTGTGAAGGCGGCAAAGGAAAAGAATGTGCCGGTGATATCCTATGACCGTTTGGTTAGTAACGCGGATGTGGATGCATATATTTCCTTTGACCATACACAGGTTGGGACACTAATGGCATCCTATCTTGTGGAGCATGTACCGGAGGGCGGATATTTGATCGTCAATGGCAGTGATACGGATACAAATTCTAAGATGATCTATAATGGAGCAATGAATGTATTGCAACCTTATATTGATAAGGGGAAGATTCAGATCTTGGCGCAAACGAGTGTGGAAGGCTGGAAGAGGGAGAACGCCTATGATTTTGTCGCTGATCAGTTGAAGGAACATAAGCAGGAGGTAAAAGCCATCCTGTGCGGTAATGATTCCATGGCCTGGGGGGTAATTGATGCTTTATCGGAGGCACAGATTGCAGAGCAGGTGACAGTTGTGGGACAGGATGCGGATTTGGTTGCCTGTCAGCGTATTGTCAATGGAAAGCAAGCATTAACAGTATATAAACCAATCAAGAATCTGGTGCAAATGACTGTTGAAGAATGTAAAAAATTAGTGAATGGGGAGAAAATTGACAGTCAGGGGACAATCAATGACGGAACCTATGAGGTGCCCTATATCTTCATTGGGGTTGAGGCAGTCACAAAAGATAATATTAAGGAGACTGTGATCAAAGATGGATTTCATTTATATGAGGATGTATATCAAACATCAGAGTAAAAATGATATTCGTGTTAAAAATGAAATAAATTGGAAATAAAAATTTATTGGAATTAAGAATAGAATTATATAATTAGTACTGAGAACGAATTATTTAGTTGGAATAGAACAGAATTATTTAGTTAGAATTAGAACAGAGTTATTTAGTTAGAATTAGAACAGAGTTATTTAGTTAGAACTAAAACAAAATTATTTAGTAAGAACTAGAACAAAATTATTTAGTTAGAACTAGAAAAGAATTGCTTAATTAGAACTAGAACAGAATTACCCGATTAGAGCTAACAATAGAAATAACAGTAGAAATAACAATTGAGATAAGATATAGAACTAATTTGTTAGAACTGTGAAATATTGCGCTTTCCTCCAACAGAGTGTGCAATATTTTACAGTTCTTTTCTTTTGGTGAAAATGAATGGGCAAAATA
>JAEWMZ010000053.1 GCA_023392995.1 Bacillota bacterium | reverse complement strand
GAACATCCAGTTGATTCACCAGAGATGTTAATTTTTCTATATTATTACTTATGCCATAACTATTTCCAAGACTTATCTCATCTTCAATTCCCATAACCAGCAAGGAAATTTCTTTTGCCCTTAGGTTCGAGGCAGCACCTTTTAATTGATGCAGATTTATTTTGGCATCCTCAAGTCTTCCATGCTCCAGCAATAATTTTGTCTTTTCTATAATTGCAAACGCATGACTGTAAAGCTCTTTTACAATTTCCTCGCATTCGTCCTGATTGAACTTCATTTCCTTCATTAAGGCATATACCACTTTTTCAAAATAGCTCTGACTTTTTTCTGCAGCTGGTGTACCGGAAGCTGACCCGTATATTGATCAATAATTTTTAATACCTGTTCTGAATTAATTGGTTTGCTCAAATAGTCATCCATACCAGCCTCCAGGCATTTTTGAACATCCTCCTTCATTGCAAAAGCCGTCATTGCTACGATTACCGTGTGCTTATTTTCTCCTTCCAGGAGACGAATCTGTCTTGTAGCCTCATAACCATCCATAACTGGCATTTGGCAATCCATGAATACGATATGGTAAACACTGTCCGCACATAACTCCACTGCCTCCTGTCCGTTATTTGCTACATCACAGCACAAATTATACTTACCCAGCAGCTTTACGAAGAATTTTTTATTAATTTCGTTATCCTCAACCAGTAAAATTTTTATTTCCGAATCATAACTTGTTGCATGATGATTATAAACCACTGCGACTTGGAGCTTCTTCTCCTCTTCTGGAATAGACACTATTTTCATCAGCGGAATGGAGAATGAAAACACACTTCCACTTCCAATCTTGCTTTGAACCTGAACCTCCCCACCTAGCAGATCAACAATTTTTTTGCAAATTGACAAACCCAGCCCAGTTCCGCCATACCTTCTTGTCAGGGAAGCATCCAACTGACTAAAGGGAAGAAACAGCTTATCAAGATCCTCCTCATTGATTCCAATTCCTGTATCGGAAACCTGAAATAATACTTGAATTTCCAACTCCTCTTCCTTTAAGACTAGTACCTCAACTTTTATGATTCCCTCTTTTGTAAATTTGACTGCATTGCTGGTTAAATTATTTAATACTTGTCTTATCCTTGTCGGATCACCAATTACAGAGCTTGGAACACCAGCATCAATCATTAATATAAGATCCATTCCCTTTTCTTTCGCGTTTGCTGCAAAAAGTGCCACCACAGATTCCACCATCCCTCGCAAATGAAAAGGTATATTCTCTATCTTCATCATTCCTGCCTCAATTTTAGACAAATCCAGAATATCATTAATGATAGTCAACAACAAATCCGAAGAACTTTTTATCATCTGTACATGCTCTTGCTGTTCTTGATTCAGCTCGGAATTCTCCAGCAACTGAAGAAATCCCAGAATTCCGTTCATAGGAGTTCGTATTTCATGACTCATATTAGCTAAAAACTGACTCTTCGCCAGATTTGCGGCTTCTGCTCTCTCTTTCGCCTGGGTCAGTTCTTCATTGCTATTTTTAAGTTTTAATACCGCTTCCTTCAACTCCCTTGTCCGCTCAATCACCTTTTCTTCTAAATGACTGATGTTTCCTTGTAGTTCATCCGCCATATGATTATAAGCTTCGGATATTTTTCCTATTTCATCATTTCGAAAAACCTTCGCTCTCTGGGTTAATTCGCCTTCTGAGAACCGGTCTGCCACATAAATCAAATTGTTAACCGGCTTTAGTAAATAGGAGGTGAGCTTGATATACGCTAAGATTGACACCAGGGTAGCGGCAACCAATAGACTTACTGCAGCGATTAGCTGACGATTAATATCATCAACAAATGCCCCCTCCGGTATGGAAGAAATTATAATCCAGTGCAAACCATTTTTATTATAAGGTGTCAGCTTAACATAGGTTTTATCCTCTTTTTTATCTATGTAGGTATTCTCATTCTTCTGAAGGTAATTGGTAAATGCGTTACGTATAAACTCGTTGGAAATATTCTTAATGCTAACCCTATCATAGGTTCCATCTGCTTCCAGCTCAAAGTTTGATACTCCAAAGGAATTTGCAACCAGGTTTCCATTTTCCTCAACGATATAAGCATCTCCCGTTTTTCCTTCAAAGATATTACTCAAATACACGTTTAACCTGGAAAGGGTAATATGCGATCCCAGAACACCATAAAGCTTGCCTTTTTTGTAGATTGGGTAGGCCGCGGATAATACCAGATCCTCATTTACAAAATGCTTGTATACGGGAGCAAACATCGGTTTTCCACTCGCTTTTGCAATTACATACCATTCTCTGATTCTTGGATCAAAAGGTCCATAATCCTTAATAAACCGATCTTGGTTTAAATTGTCATCCACCGAATAATAATAGGAATGACCCTTTGTTTCTGCATTGCTATGATAAACTTCCACTTCGTTTTTATCATTTTTTCTGGCCCCATAATACTCTCCATTTTCCAATCCGAAACTGACACTGTAAATTTCGTCACTGCTGGCCTTTACAATACCTGCAAAAAACGGATCTCTTTCCGATGGATCCTGTAAATTAACTGAGTTATTTAGAATCATATATTGGTTGGTTTTATTCATTTCCAAGGGAATTCGAACTAAATCATCAATTTTATGGATGATTTGCTTATTTATATCCCTTTCATACTTAAGAATTGTTTCATCAATCGATTTCTTCCAGGAGGTGAAAATCAAAAAGGTAACTGCGCAAGCAGTACAAATCAATGAAATGATATAAGTAATAATGATGAAATGTTGAATTGAAATATTTTTTAACTTAAGAATAATTTCACCTCAATTCCATTAGATTAAATAACTGATCTATAATTCTACAATCCTCTATCATAAACACCAACTTTTTTCTTATTACTATTCTAGCACATTTTCCTATAGATAAGTAAAAATAATTGTGAAACCACTAACGTGTATAAGCAAAAAAGATGGTCTTCAGTAACCCCCTTTTTGCTCGGAGAAGCAAAATAAGGAGTCTGGCACCAGAACAATAGCGCAGACTCCCATTACGGAAGAAAGAGCGGCTAACTTGGGAAATTACGTAATTTCCCAAATTAGCCGCTCTTTCTTTTTTGTATCTGAAAGCATTGTTATTCATTTATTCGTATTCGATATCCTTGCATTATTTGTTGGCGGATGTCCAGCGATTTAATTCTTCCGGTGTCGCAAGTACATAGTGCTGCCCGCCCACATGCTGCTGACTTCCCTTATGATAATCGATCCCGCTGGTGCTATAGTCATAATTGATTGAAATCCGATTCTTCTCAGCAATTGGGTTCGGCTGAGGAATTGCAGATAATAGTGACTTTGTATAGGGATGGATCGGATTCTCAAAGATCTCATCCTTGGTTCCAGTCTCCACCAGGTGACCCAGATGAAGTACTCCTATGCGGTCTGAAATATATTTGACCATGGACAGATCATGGGCAATAAACAGATATGCCGTATTGGTCTTGGTCTGAATATCCTTCATCAGATTGACCACCTGAGCCTGAATGGATACATCCAGCGCACTGATTGCTTCATCTGCGATAATTAAATCCGGATTCATAATTAATGCTCTCGCAATACCAATACGCTGTCTTTGTCCGCCTGAGAACTGATGAGGATAACGTCCTGCATGCTCATGGGATAATCCAACCATATCAAGAATATCATATACCTTTTTCTTCCGTTCCTCCTGGGTTGAATATAAATGATGAATATCCAGACCTTGAGCAATGATATCCATTACCTTTTTTCTTGGATTTAAGCAGGCCATAGGATCCTGGAAAATCATCTGCATCTTTGTTCTAAGATGCTTTGTATCCTTTTCAGAAAGCTTGCCGGAGATGTTCTTGCCATTAAAAGTAACCTCACCTGCCGTAGGCTCATATAAACGAATGATTGACCGCCCGATGGTAGACTTACCGCTTCCGGATTCTCCAACCAAACCATAGGTCTCTCCCGGAAAAATACGAAAGGATACATCATCCACAGCCTTTACCGTGAATTTTCGGTTTATTCTAAAGTATTGCTTCAATCCGCTGACTTCTAAGATAGGTTTCTTATTTTCCATCGTTTATGCGTCTCCTTTCTGTATGGAGTCGCTGCCTTCATTCGGAAGCTCAGAACTTACCCCAGCTTTTTCAAATCCAGCTTCTTTTTTCATAATACGAATGCGGTTTTGCAGCTCCTCCGGCAAATCAACCTTCGGCGCATTTTCATGCAGAAGCCAGGTAGCAGCATAATGCGTATCTGTAATCTTAAACATTGGCGGCTCTTTCTTAAAATCCAGGTTTAAAGCATAAATGTTACGGGGCGCAAAGGCATCTCCCTCCACCTTATGAAGAAGGTTTGGAGGACTGCCGGGAATTGTATACAGACGGTCATCCTTACTGTTTAAATCCGGCATCGCAGACAGCAGCCCCCAGGTATAAGGATGTCTTGGCGCATAGAAGATTTCCTCTGTGGTTCCCTTCTCCACTACCTTACCCGCATACATAACCGCTACATAATCCGCTACCTTTGCAACAACACCCAGATCATGGGTGATATAGATAACTGAGATACCTGTTTTCTTTTGAATATCCTTGATTAGCTCCAGAATCTTAGCCTGAATTGTTACATCCAAAGCTGTTGTTGGTTCATCGCAGATCAAAAGATCAGGGTCACAGGCCAAAGCTATGGCAATAACGACACGTTGTCGCATACCGCCGGATAACTGATGGGGATAATTCTTCATACGTTTCTCTGCATCAGTAATTCCTACCAGCTCCAGCAGATTAACCGCCTTCTGATAAGCCTCCTGCTTCGGAGTATGATAATGATATCGCATCCCCTCCATAATCTGGGCACCGATTGTCATCGTCGGATTAAGGGAAGTCATCGGATCCTGGAATACCATTGCGATCCGCTTTCCATTAATCTGTTTTCTCATCTCTTTCTTGGACAGCTTTAATAAATCCTGTTCCTGGCTCTTCCCCTCTTTCTCATAGGTATAGATAATAGAACCATTATTAATTTTACCATTACTGCTTAAGATTCCCATAACTGCTTTTACAGTTACTGATTTACCACTACCGCTTTCTCCAACGATAGCCACCGTCTCACCTTTATGTAATACCAGATTCATTCCTCTGATTACGTTTACCGTACCGGCAGAGGTCTGGAATGAGATGGATAAGTCTTTTATCTCTAATATCTTCTTTCTCTCCATAAAATCACCATGCCTTTCTTCACCAAAATTTGCGAAGTGAATTGAATTATAACTCACTCTTACGAACATTCGACCTTTCGGTCGCGGAGTTCCGCATTATCCTACTACATTTCCTTCATCTTAGGATCAAATGCATCTCTAAGACCATCAGCCATCATATTAAAGCTAAGCATAATGATTGCTAATACAATAACCGGAAATACGATCATATATGGATGTGTTGTGAAGGACTTAAAAGCATCACTGATTAAAGAGCCAAGGGACGCTAACGGTGCCGGTACTCCCAAACCGATAAAAGCAAGGAAGGCTTCTGTAAATATTGCATTCGGTATGGAGAACATGGACATAACGATCAACTGACCGAAAATATTTGGCAAAATCTCTTTGAAAATAATGAAGAAATCCCGTGCCCCCAAGGTTTTCGAGGCAAGAATAAACTCCTGCTCCTTTAACTTAAGCACCTGCGCTCTTGCGACACGGCTCATTCCAATCCAACCGGTGATAGCCAAGGCAAGAGTGATGGTTACCAATCCAGGCTTAAACACCAAAATTAACAGGGTTACTACCACAAGCGTCGGGATACCATTGATAATCTCCGCAAAACGCTGTAAAATCATATCCACCTTACCGCCAAAATATCCGGAGATCAGACCATAGACCATTCCAAAGCACATATCAACAATAACAGCAACCAGTGCTATGTAGAGTGAAATTCTGGTTCCTGTCCAGGTTCTCGTAAAAATATCACGGCCAAGGACATCTGTACCAAACCAGTAATAAACATTTTCCAGTCCGGTTGTAGCAGAAGAATCCTCCGAAATATATTTATTTTGCTTCACACTGCCTTGAGAGGTATGCATTTTCTCCGAACCATCAAAAACACCTATATTTTCCAACCCCTTCACTCTGGGAGCCAGATTCTGATGGGCTATGATTTGGGAATCATAGGTATGCCCTGTCATATGGGGTCCGAAAATAGCCATTAAAATGACCAGAAGAATAAAAAACATTCCGACTACCGCTCCCTTATTCTTCGTAAATCTGGAGAGAACATCCTTCCAATAAGACTTGCTGGCGTAATTCTCATCCAAATGGGATATCTTATCCGCACCTACGAGGACAAAATCCTCCGGTGAAAAATTCATTTCTGTACTATTCATGGCTATCCCCCTTTGCAAGTCTTATTCTAGGATCAATAACTCCATAGAGAATATCAACCACCAGCATAATTCCGATATACATCACACTGTAGATAAAGGTTAAGGCTACCACCACATTATAATCATTGGACTGAATGGCAGTTACCAGGAGACTTCCGATCCCTGGAATGGAAAATAACTTTTCAATTACCAAGCTGCCGGTCATTAAACCAACTACCAAAGGAGCCAATACTGTAATAACCGGTATTAATGCGTTCCTAAGGGCATGCTTAAAGATCAGCTGGAAGCTGTTAATTCCCTTACTTTCTGCTAACAGCATATAGTCCGAGCCTAATACCTCCAGCATTTCCGTTCGTGTAAATCTGGCCACAGTGGCTATGGTGAACATACAGAGTGAAACTGTCGGCAGCACCGAGGAGTAGAAGGGCTGCTCCGGTTTATAAAGAAGCGGAAACCACTTCAAATCAAAGCCCATATAATAGATTAAGAGCATAGCAAATACATAGGAGGGAAGACTAACGCCTAGTACTGAGATTACGGTTGTAATGGTATCATAAATTGTATTGTGCTTAATTGCAGCTATGATACCGAGAATCAAACCAATCAATGTACCGATTAAAATTGCCTGTCCGCCGATGCGAAGAGAGATCGGTAATCTGGTCTCCAGCAGCGCTGTAATAGCCGTATTCTTGGAGATCGTATAGGAGACACCAAAGTCACCCGTCAGCATTGCTCCGATATAATTAAAAAATCTTATTACAATGGGTTGATCTAATCCATATTTTGCATTTAGCATTGCTTTCTGACTTTGTGTCAGCTTTTCATCATTAAACGGAGATCCCGGCATCAATTCCAGCATTAAAAATAATACCAGGAGTATCACAAGTAGAGTTACTATCGAAATAAGTACTCTTTTCAAAATATACTTTTTCACAAATCCACGCTCCTTACCCTATACCAATAATAAAAGCAACTTCACTGCATTGAATCATCTTCACTTACCTTAGATACTGTTCTGCACCTTCCGATATGGATACACATATCCTTTACAGTATAAAAAGACGTTTGGGTTTCTAATCTCTTCGGGTTCTTGCGAGAAACATACTGGATTGTTGTTCGTACAACAGGTATATCTTCCATCTCCGGAGCATTCCATCACCAGCCTTGGCTCTGGAACATAGATCTGTTGTGCGGACAATCGCTATCATTCATGAAGCTCGCAATTACTTACATCGTGAAGAAAGACGCTGTCATGGTGCTACACACGCCTGACAGCGTCAT
Organism: Bacillota bacterium; assembly: GCA_023392995.1. Taxonomy (GTDB): domain Bacteria; phylum Bacillota; class Clostridia; order Lachnospirales; family Lachnospiraceae; genus Mobilitalea. Next base: position 1,181 of record JAEWMZ010000053.1, on the reverse strand, counting down.
TACTTCTTTATATGGTATCTGCTTTATTAATTCTTCGTTGCATTCTTGTAGATTCTGTTAATACCTACGGAGTGGAATTCGATACCTGATACAGTTGATTTTATCATTACGGCATCGCCCTTCTGGTAAACCGGGAAGATAACAGCTGCATCCATAACGATCTTCTCTGCCTTCTTAAGCTCTTCCCATCTCTTATTAATATCCAGTGCCAAATCTCCGCTCTTAGCAGAATTTACGATTGCATCATAATCTGCATTTGACCAGAAACCATAGTTATTCGGACTTCCTGTTGTCCACATATCCAAATAGGTCATTGGATCTGCATAGTCAGGACCCCAACGAGTTAAGCCAAGTTCAAAGTCACCAGACTGCATTCTTTCTACACGGTTTTTCTTCGGCATAGTTTGAATCTCGATGGTTACTCCAGGAAGTGTTGTCTGAATCTCAGACTTAATAAATTGAGCTACATTAATTGCAGACTCTGTATCTTCTACGATCATCGTGTATTTCACTTCACTGATTCCAAGCTCAGACTTCGCTTTATTCCAATACTCTGCCGCTTTTGCTTTGTCCGTAGATAAATAGGTGCCGGTAGTCTCACGGAAATCCTTTCCGTCAGGACCTGTTGCTAATTTGGTAGGAACTGCAAAATCAGCAACGATGGAGCCATCCTTTAAAATGTTCTTGGCAATTGCTTCTTTATCATAGGCTAAGGCTAAAGCCATACGAAGATTTAAGTTTTCAAGTCCTGCCACCGTCTGGTTTGGTGATATGTACCACAGATAACCTGCCATAATGCTGTGGAATTCCGGATCAGCCTGGAACTGCTCTACCTGTTCGCCGGAAAGAGTCGCTACATCAAGATCCCCATTCTGGTAGGAAAGCATTGTTTGCTGAGAATCCTTGATTACCTGATAATCAATACCATCCAGCTTCACGTTAGCAGCATCCCAATAGGTTGCGCTTTTCGCAAGTGAAATGGAGGTTGCAGCCGGCTCATAAGCGGTAAGGCTAAAAGGTCCGTTACTGAGTACGGTATCCGGTGAGGTTCCGAAGGATTCACCCTTTTCTGTAAAGAATGCTTCATTTACAGGTAAAAAGGACGGGAATGCCAACAGGGATTCAAAGAAAGGTACCGGAACATCCAGGTTTACTACTAAGGTCTTATCATCCTTCGCAGT
>JAEWMZ010000041.1 GCA_023392995.1 Bacillota bacterium | reverse complement strand
TTTTACAAACAAAGGAATTGAAAAAGAGTTACGGCACCGGAGAAACGGCCGTACATGCCCTGGCAGGCGTTAATCTGCAGGTGGAAAAAGGAGAATTTGTAGCAATTGTCGGAACCTCCGGCAGTGGTAAAAGTACGCTTTTACATATGCTTGGCGGACTGGATCGTCCCAGTAGTGGCTCGGTTAGCGTGGACGGCAAAGACATCTTCTCTTTGAAGGATGAGGAGCTTACCATCTTTCGCCGTCGTAAGATCGGATTTGTGTTCCAGAATTATAATCTGGTGCCTGTACTTAGTGTCTATGATAACATTGTGCTGCCCATTCAACTAGACGGTAATCCCCCGGACTCCGGTTATGTTAACAGCATAATCGAGACCCTGGGATTGCAAACCAAGCTTTTGAATCTCCCCAACAATCTCTCCGGCGGACAGCAGCAGCGGGTGGCAATCGCACGCGCGCTGGCTACAAAGCCTGCCATCGTCTTAGCGGACGAGCCCACCGGTAATTTAGATTCCAAGACCAGTCAGGATGTCCTTGGTCTGTTAAAGGTCACCAGTCAAAAATTTATGCAAACCATTGTGATGATTACCCATAATGAGGAAATCGCCCAGCTTGCCGATCGCATCATCCGTCTTGAGGATGGTTTGATCGTAAAAAGGTAGGGGGTGCGGTATGAAGGTAGCGAATCAAAAATATATACGACATTTGAGCTTAAAGAGTATGCAGGCCTCAAAAACCAGAAATCTTATCGCGATTCTTTCCATCGCACTAACCACAATCTTATTTACCTCATTATTTACCGTGGCTTTTTCAATTAACCGCTCCTTTCAGGAGTCTAACTTTCGTCAATGTGGTGGCTGGAGTCACGGAACCTTCAAGAATCTGACCAAGGAACAGTATGAGGAGCTAAAGGATGATTCCCTCATAAAGAAGCACGGCTTACGTCGATTTGTTGGTATGCCCTCCAAGGCTCCCTTTCAAAAATCCCATGTAGAGATCGGTTACAGCGATGCTAATCAAGCAAACTGGATGTACTGCAACCCTGTGAAAGGACGTCTTCCAAAGGAGGGAACAATGGAAGCGGCGACCGATACCCGTGTGCTGCAGCTGCTTAACGTAGAGCCTGTACTGGGCAATGAATTCACCCTCACCTTTAATGTGGATGGAACAGAACTCACCAAAACCTTTACGCTGTGTGGCTGGTGGGACTATGATGAAGCAATCGTTGCCAACCACGTTCTGATTCCTCAAAGTCTGGCACAGGAGATCTTTAATGAGGTTGGCATCGGAAGCGGGATCGGTAAGGATGAGATGACCGGAGCCTGGGGTCTGGATGTAATGCTAGGCAGTTCTATGCATATCGAGCAAGATATGATAAAAATACTGTTAAAACATGGCTACCAGGTGTATACCGGTTCCAAAGGTGATAATATTATTCGCATCGGAGCTAATTGGGGTTATACCGGTGCGCAGCTTTCGGCTAACCTGGATCCCGCAACCACCATAGCCATTGCCGGGCTACTGTTAATTATCATATTTACCGGCTATCTCATCATTTATAACATCTTTCATATCTCCGTATCCAATGACATCCGTTTTTACGGCTTACTTAAGACGATTGGCACTACCGGCAGACAGCTACGGCAAATGATCCGACAACAAGCTTTGTTATTGTCACTCCTTGGCATTCCACTCGGTCTGTTATTTGGTTACGGCATTGGCGTAAAGTTAGTACCTGTGGTGCAGTCCCGGCTTAATACGGCGCAGAATATTGTCTCGGCAAGCCCTCAGATTTTTATTGGCTCCGCTTTATTCTCATTAATCACCGTGTTAATCTCCTGTCGAAGACCAGGGCGCATGGCGGGAAAGGTCTCTCCTATTGAGGCGGTACGCTATACCGAAGCTGTCACCACGAAGAAAACCAAGCGCAAAGGTGCTTCCGGTTCCTCCTTACCGGTCATGGCCTGGGTAAATCTAAGCCGCAGCCGCAGTAAGACGCTCGTCACAGTAATTTCCCTGTCTTTCGCAATACTGCTGTTGAATTTGACCGTTACCTTTACTAGTGGCTTTGATATGGATAAATATCTTGTAGATATGGTTTCTGATTTTATTCTGTCAGACGCCGGTTATTTTCAAACAGGAATGAATAACAAAGATGGTGTAGTTCCTGAGGAGCTTATCTCTGCCGTAGAAGCACAACCAGGGGTCGAGGCAGGAGGAAGGACTTATAAAAATATAAGCTCTGTTGAAGAATTTGTTACAGAAGACTACTATCGCAGTATGCGATCCATTTGGAATGATGCCGCCACCGTAGATTTCAATGTTTTACGCGCGGAACGAAATGACGCAGGCCTGTTGTCAGATCGTGCCCAGCTCTATGGAATGGAGCAATATGTTCTTGATAAGTTAACTGTATTACAGGGGGATCTAACTAAGCTTTATGAACCAGGTGGACGCTATGTTGCCGCCGTCTATTCTATGGATGATTATAACAAACCCATGATGGACTCCCACTGGGCAAAGGTTGGGGATACCATTCGTCTTCGTTATGTAGAAGAATACGAATATTATGATCCTAATACGGGTGAAATTCTTGATACAAAGGATATTGAATCCGGACATCCTTACAATGATCGTGCAAAGACCTACCGAGACGTTGAATATGAAGTGGCTGCTCTGGTGTGTGTACCCACTTCTCTTAGCTACCGTTACTATGGTACAGATGAATTTATCTTAAATGATCAGACCTTCATCAAAGATACCGGAACCAATTCTATCTTGTATTATGCCTGTGACGTTGACGATGAGAATACTGCCAAAATGGAGCATTTCTTATCAGATTTAACAACAAATCAGCAACCGGAGTTCGACTACGAAAGTAAGCTGACTTACGCCGAGGAATTTAACTCCTTCCAGAATATGTTCTTAATATTAGGGGGTATTCTTTGTTTCATCATCGGCCTAATCGGAATACTAAACTTCCTCAATGCAATTCTGACCGGAATCCTAACCAGGCGTCGTGAGTTTGCAATGCTCCAGTCCATCGGCATGACCGGTCGGCAGTTGAAAACCATGCTGATCTACGAAGGGCTCTACTACGCACTGGGTGCAGTGGCAGTGGCACTCCTATTCAGCTTAGCTACCGCTCCGCTGTTATCCGCTTCCTTAGGCAGCATGTTCTGGTTTGTCACCTACCGTTTTACCCTTTGGCCAGTCCTTGTGGTCGCACCTGTCTTTGCACTGCTTGGAACCCTGCTGCCACTGATCGTTTACCGTTTCGTTTCCAGACAATCCATTGTAGAACGGCTTCGGGATACCGAATGAAGAAGCCCCGGGCTAAGCCCGGGGCTATATAGCAAAAATAATAAAATTAATAAAACGAACTACACCGAATGCAATCCACCGGTAAAGGTAGGTAAAGGTACTTGTACAGGAGCCCTCCCATCGGGTTTAGTCGCTGGTTCCTGTACTATTTTTTTAAGCTTCTTTTTCCCGACAGAAAGAGAAAAACAATAATACCTCCCAATGAGAATAAGATTAAAATATGCAAAATAATATGATACAAATCCGGTATATAAATATTAACGGAAGGAATTAATTTAATAGTATCTGCAAAATACCTACGTTTCCCATCCCAAGGCCCGAATAAAGTAAAATACCAATGAGAGTAAAATTGAGTCACGAACCAAAGGCAAAGCCAGATAAATAATACATATTTTCCGATCGTATCCTTGAGCAAAAAGGACAGAAGTGCCAGCGCAAAGA
>JAEWMZ010000020.1 GCA_023392995.1 Bacillota bacterium | reverse complement strand
GCGCAGGAGTATAAATCCATAAGTGATCTGAAGGCGGCAAAGGATTCCCTGCTGTCAGAATGGATCGTCCTTCGCGGCGTGACACTGGGTACTTATAACAGCAATGGAAGTACGACAGTAACAGATGGCAGTGGAAACAGTATGCCGATTTATCGGGCGGCCACCTATCCAAGCGGTGTAGCTGCTGGTGAAAAGGTGGATTTGTATGCTTGCTTATCCAAATATTCCAGCACCTCTTCGACAACGGATCAGCTTCGTGTTGGAGCTTCCAGTGATTACGTAGTAACGAGTGATACAAAGGCGCCTGTGATAGCAATGCCTGCAGCGTTTGACAGGGCTGAGCTGGGTAAGGATTACAAGGTGTCGGTAACGATTACGGATAATGTAGCTGTTACCGAAGCAGAGCTGACCTATACGGTGAACCAGAAGCCAGCAAAGGTAACGATGACTCAGAGCAGTTCCTCGCCCACAACCTGGGAAGGAACCATTCCTGGAAGCATATTTACCTCAGCGGTAACAAGTATTACTGTACTAGTCACTGCCACGGATAAAGCAGGGAATATCGCTACCAGTGAGTTGAAAGAGATTTCAGTTGCGGATGAGCCTCAGGTTGTCGGTGTATCACCGGCGCGAAATGGGAAGACTGGGGATGATAAAAGACCGCAAATAAGCGTTTCAGCTGTTAATCTTGGAGCAACACCGACTGCGAAGCTCACCTTAAAGGCAGGAGGCTTAGAAAAGTTAAGCGCGGCAGCGATGACATATTCCAATGGCACCTTTACCTATACACCACTAGAGGATCTGGCAGATACAAAATATACGGCGATTGTATTAATTACCCGCGCCGATGGCAAATCCATAACCTATGAGTGGCAATTTACCGTAGGTACGCCGAAGTATAACTTATATTTTGGACAATTACATAGTCATACCACTTATTCCGATGGCTCCGGCTCTTTAGATGATGCACTGAAATTTATTAATAAAATCAGTAAGTCAGATAATGTAGACTTTGCAGCCTTTACAGACCATTCGAATTATTTTGATACAAAGACAGAGGTTAACCCGGAAGCATCTCTTTATAATAAGAACTTAATGACCACGGGAAGCCAAACGTTGTGGAATGAATATAAGGGTAAGATTGCTGATTTTAATGCATCTGCTGAAAACAGAGGGGTGATTGCTCTCGGAGGCTTTGAGATGACCTGGTCAGGGGGTCCCGGACATATTAATACCTGGAATACGGAAGGTATTGTCAGCCGTAATAATACTACCTTAAACAATAAAACGAATGATGCCGGAATGAAAGCTTATTACGCTTTACTTAGCCAGCCGGAGGGAGCCAAATCAGTCAGCCAGTTTAACCACCCAGGCACTACCTTTGGTACCTTCAGTGATTTTGCGTATTGGGATCCGGAGATTGATTCCAGAATCACTTTGATAGAAGTGGGCAACGGGGAAGGAGCAATCGGCAGCGGTGGATATTTCCCTTCCTATAATTATTACACGATGGCACTGGATAAAGGCTGGCATGTAGCGCCTACCAATAATCAGGATAACCATAAAGGAAAATGGGGAACAGCCAACGATGCACGTGATGTAATCATAACCGATAATTTTACCGAGCAGGGAATTTATGATGCGTTAAAGGATCGAAAGGTGTATGCAACGGAAGATAAAAATCTGGAGATAACCTATACGCTAAACGACGAATTCATGGGAAGCATTATAAAGGAAGTGCCGGAAAGTCTTGAATTAAAAGTGAACTTAAGTGATGCAGATGATGCAATTCAAAAAGCAGAGGTAATTGCAAACAGCGGACGTGTCGTTTATACCTGGGAGGTTAATGCTCTGAGCAAAGAGCTGAGCACGACACTGAAGCCAGAGTACAGCTATTATTACATCAGAGTAACACAAAAGGACGGAGATATAGCAGTAACAGCACCTGTTTGGGTTGGAAGTACGAAGCTGCTTGGAATATCCAATGTGGAGAGTAGTACAAGTACACCAGTAACCGGAGAAAAAATGACGATAAAAACGACTCTCTTTAACAGTGAAGCTTCAGATGCAGTGATCAAATCTCTGACCTATAAGCTGGATCAAGTTGAAATTGACAAGAAACTCAATGCAGGTACCATCGCAAAAGGAACGACTGCGGTAGTAAATGCTGACTTTACCTTTGACAAAGCAAAGGTTCAGACCATCACCGTTGAGGCAGTCTTGGCAATCGGTGATCAGGAGTATACCTTTACAAAGGATCTCAGCCTGGACATCAGGGATGCGAATAAACTGGTATACATAGGAATCGATGGAAGTCATTATAATGAATATGTCGCAGGAAATTATAAGGATTCCATGGGTAACTTCAGCTTGCTGGCAGCGAAAAGCGATGTTAGATGCGTCGTTTTAAATACCAGCACTGAATTAATCGCAGCAGCAAAGAATGAGAATGGAAAATATAAGATGCTTATCCTGACAGCCCCCAGCCGCCGGAACGGTACCGCCTTACGTGAGCCCTATGCGGTTTACAGTGAGGAAGAAATCGCGGCCATCAAGGGCTTTGCAGAAGCAGGCGGCAGCTTAGTAGTTTGCGGATGGTCTGATCTGTACGAGAACTATAAAGCATTCCCGGCAGCAGATCATATGGCAGCACAACAGAATAAATTACTCAGTGCAGTCGGAGCTGCGCTGCGTATCAGTGATGATGGAGCCTATGATGATGTTCTGAATGCAGGAGGCAGTGAGTCGAACAAAGCAAGATTATATTTAACCACCTATAATTGGAAGAATGACTTAACAAAGGATATTGTGTTTGATGAAAATCATCCCAATGACAACATGTATTCTCAACGCTTCAGCCAGTATGGCGGTGCTACGATCTATGCAGTGGATCAGGATGGAAAGCCTGCTTCTGTACTGCCCACCAAAATATCTCCGGTTGTCTTCGGGCATAGCTCCACCTATTCCAAGGATTGTGATGGAGATGGTCTAGGTGCGAACATACCGAAATATGAGTATACCAGCGGGGATAACCGTTTGATGGTGCTTGCAACAGAAACAGTCACCCATGCAAATGGCACCCAGTCCCTGGTCATTGTTGATGGTGCAGCGTTTATGAGTAACTTTGAGATTCAGGCCACAGTATCAGATACAAATGCGGAGCTGAATTATTCGAACTATACCATCCTACAGAACCTGATTAAGTATGTGAATCCGGTACAAATTGACCCGATTGCAGAAGTACAAAGTGAAAAAGAAGAAGGAGTAAAGTTTACGGTAGAAGGTATCGTAACCTCCAATGCGTCCGGTTATGATAAAGCTACAGCCTTCTTTGACTGTATCTATCTGCAGGATGATTCCGCAGGTATTAATGCCTTCCCGGTAGCAGGAGATTATAGAGTCGGACAGAAGGTCCGAATTACCGGAACGACCTCCTCTTACCAGGGCGAAAGACAGTTGAATGTGAGTAGTATAACCTTAATCGATAGCAGCGCCCAAGAGATAATACCAAAGGAAGTTACCGCGTCACAGGTAATTGACAAAACCTATCTTGGAAGTTTGGTGAAGCTTTCAGGTAAGGTTCAAAAGATTGAGTTGGCGAATGGCGTTGTTCAGACGATACTTGTTCAGGACAGTGCGGGCGATACAGCTCGGATCTTTATTGACGGTTATATCACGACCAATAAGGAAATCAGTAATTTAGAAGTTGGAAATAAGATTACCGCAGTTGGTTTAGCTTCTTATGATAATACCTTTGATGGTCTGGCAGCGCGTATTAGAATAAAAGATCGAGGCGATATTGTGTGTACTCGTGTTGATACCCCGGTAACACCAACACCAACGGCGACACCAACGCCAACGGTGACACCAACACCAACACCAACGCCTGATCCGGTAGTATATACTCCAGATACACCTGCGTCGGTGACACCGAAGCCTACCGCAATTCCAGTGAAGGATATGGTTTTAGTACCGGAAAAACCGGATACGAAGGTAACAGATGGTAAAGCTAATATTAAGATTGAAATCAGCGAGAAAGCATTGGAGGATATGGCAAAAGCCGGAAAGGAAGATATCAAGCTTGCACTAGGCAAGGAAGTTCTAAAGGATGCTTTAGTCAAAGGAAACGTGAAATATGGTATCACTGTTGAAATTGCAATTCCAGCGGTGAAAGACATAGCAGTTAAGACAATTGCTTTATCAGCGGAGGCAATACAACTAGCCAGGGAAGCAGGACAGAATCTTACGATTCAGGTTTCAAGGACAGATGACTTGGGTTATAGTATTCGTATTCCGGCTTCGGAATTAAATAAGATTCCTTCTGACTTAAAAGAATTAGACTTATCCGTTGATCTTGTAATAGACAAAGCGGCAGCGAATGCATCGGGAGTACTTTCTATAGGAACAAACGGAGCACTGCCGGCAGGAATGATTGTCACAGTACCGCTTGGAGCAAAGCTTGCCATACCGGCAGGTCAAAAGGTATATGTCTATTATAAGAATAGTGTAACAGGTCTATTGGAGGAAGTACCCAATAATCCGAAGACCATTACGGAAGATGGAGACTTAAAGCTCTCGGCACTTAGCGGAGGACAGTACTTGATATCCACAGAGAAGGAAAAAGAGGCTGTCAGGTTAGTAGACAGAGTTACAGTTTCTGCAAAGAATACAGTATCTGTGGGTAAAAAGCTGGATATTTCAGTAATTCTACCGCCAGAAATTGCACCGGTGAAAGCCTTCCAATATGGTGATCCTCTGGGACAGGAAGAAGCTAAGATCACTTATAAGGTGAGCAATCAAGAGATTGCAACGGTATCGAGTGACGGTATCTTTACGGCAAAGAAGAAAGGAACCTTTAAGGTAACGATCACAGTAACCTTAGAAAATGGGCAAAAGAAGAGCTTTAGTAAGAAAATTACTGTAAAATAAGAGGTTATAAGAAGTAAGATACCGAACTGCCCGGAGAGCTATTATATTCCAAGTGGCATATTGCCCGGAGAGCTGTTATATTCCAAGTGGCATATTGCCCGGAGCTGTTGTATTCCAAGTGGCATATTGCTCGGAGTACTGTTTATTCCAAGTGGTGAACTGCCCGGAGCTGGCTATTCCGGGCAGAGGTATGTATTCTATAACCAGAGAGGAAGCCTGTATGAGTAAGAAACGAAAGTGGAGCCTGATAACCTCAGTGGCGATGTTACTAATCTTCCTGGCAGCCGCCGGAGCTTTAAACCGGCCTGATCCGGAGGAAGTACTTTCCTCCGCGCAAAAGCGGATATTTGCGGTAGCTAAGGTTACGGATGTATTAAGTGATAATGCGGCACCGGATCGCTGGACGGAAGGAAGAAGAATTGGTGTGCAGCAGCTGGAAATAACCCTTTTGACAGGCAAATATAAGGGAACTGTACTGGAAGCAGATAACTACGTGAACGCATATTATAATGTGGATGCCAAGCTGGGAACACGTGTTATTGTCAGGTTGGATTATAATGATTCGGGCGAACTGTACGTGGTATCGATTCCAAATTATGATCGCAGCCGGGTATTAATGATAGCACTATTGGCTTTTGCCCTGCTTATGATATTAGCCGGTGGAAAGCAGGGGGCCAGGGCATTATTGGGGCTCATGTTTACACTGCTTAATCTTTGGTTTATCCTAATTCCGCTGGTACTAAAGGGGTTATCCCCTATCCTGGCAACTATTTTAATTGCCGCTTACACCAGTGCAGGAGCCTTACTCCTCCTGACCGGATATACGAAGAAGACCTTTTGTGCACTCCTTGGATGTGTTGGAGGAGTTGTAGCGGCGGGAATTTTCGCATGGATTGTAACAATATTGACCCCGATGAACGGCTTTAATATGTCTGAGGCAGAGGAATTGGTAATACGGGCATCAGATTCGCCGCTGAAAATAAGCGGTTTACTCATTAGCGGAATTCTTCTTTCCGCTTTGGGAGCGCTCATGGATACATCGATGTCTATAGTTTCTGCGCTGCATGAGGTATATGAACAAAGTCCTTCCATTACCAGAAAGCAAATCTTTCGTTCAGGAATGAATATCGGGCGGGATGCCATGGGAACTATGGCAAATACACTAATACTTGCTTTTGTTGGATCAGCGTTTAACCTGTTAATTTTATTCCAGGTTTATGAGTATCCTTTCATTCAAATTTTAAATAGTGATATGATTGTAATTGAAATATTACAAGGAATCGCAGGATCAGTAGGCATTATTGCAACGACGCCGTTAGTCTCAGCTCTGTGTGCTGTGATCTTTCAATTGGAGGGAAGGGAGAAAGTGACAAGGAAGAATGGAGTCAAGAGAAATAAGGCTAAGGCTGCAGCTTGAGGCTAGATGAGAGATCCTAAGGTTAAATTACAGCGAGCAGGAATATAAAAATCCAGATTGGTATACAACATTCAATGTGTTTGTGACTCAATGAGTTGTATAATTAAAAATATCACTGAGATTGTCTCAGGTTAGTATCAATACTAACTCGAGACAGTTTCAGTGATATTTTATTGATA
>JAEWMZ010000006.1 GCA_023392995.1 Bacillota bacterium | reverse complement strand
TAATTTTATAAAAGGAGAGGAAGAGCATGAATAAAGCAGAATTTTTGAAGGAGTTGGCATTCCATCTGCAAAAAATGAGTGATTCTGAAAAAAATAAGTTTATCACTTACTATGATGAGATGATATCCGATTATGTTGAAAATGGCAGGACAGAAGCAGAGGCGGTTATAAAAATTGGAACCCCGCTCAAAATTGCGGAAGAGCTTTTAGAGGATTATGATAGTGTAAAATTAAATCTTCCGTCTACGGGCAATAAATTCCTGAACATAAGCATTGCAATTATAGGTTTTCCCTTATGGGGCAGTGTGTTGCTTACGATTGCTTTATTGGTGTTTACCATCTACGTATTGATCTGGTGTGTACCTGTTGCAGCGGGAGCTGGATGTATCGGCTTTTTTTCATCTGCGATTATAGGGTTCATTGGAAGTCCCCTGGTTATGACAAGAAGTATTCCTTTGGGTGTGATGCAGCTAGGAACTAGTATGGCCTCCATTGGTATTTCAGCGCTTTTGGGGAGAGCTACCATAAGCATGTCAAAATCCTTCGTTAGCATTACGAAGAAGTTCAATGGAAAGTTAGTGCAATTATTCAGAAAGAGAGTGGTGGTAAGATGAAAATAAAAGATTTAAAAAGAAAAAGCATAATCTTAAGCATTACATTAATTTTGGCAGGTGCACTGGTATCCGCTGGGGGGTATGGGCTATTTGGCTTTGACTACAACAATTTAAAGGAAAGCGCGATGAAAGATGCCTGGTATCAAACAATTCATATCAATAGCAACGGTAATCTGTGGTATGGACTTGAGTTTGGGAATGACTTGCATGTAATAACTATTGGTAATAGTGATTGATTTGAAAATGATTATCCGGTTTTTTAGGGGCTGGATAATCATTTTTTTAATGCGTCTGGCGGACGACCTACCACTTCCAGAGGAATTACAGTGGCTATGAAGAAGCTGATAATAAGAAGAAGGTTTGTAGCCTGAGCCGCTTAGAGGAATGTATTTCGTCTAACCTTAATGGAGAAGTACTCCTTGACATTGTATTATACAATGGTATAATATTATATAATCATATAATTAAAATTTCGGAGGAGAATGAAATTGGGCGACATGATAAAAAGATTAGGTGACGCAGAGCTAGAAATTATGATGGTTCTATGGTACAGCACCCAGCCGGTTACATCGAATTATATTCAGGAGCAGCTTCAGGGAAAGCGAAAATGGGGTCTGTCAACCTTAATGACCTCCCTGGCCAGGCTGTCGGAGAAGGGGTTTGTTTCTTGTGACAGAACGACACGTACTAATTTATATTCAGCATTAGTGGCAGAGGAGGAATATAAAGTACAGGAAAGCAAATCATTTTTAGAGAAGCTTTATGGTAACTCCCTTCAAAGCCTGGTGACAAATCTATATAGCAATAAAGTAATAGACAATACGGATATTAAGGAACTGCAGGAATACCTAAGACAATTGGAAAAGGAGGATAGGCCGTGATTAATCAATGGTTTTTTACAATGTTAGAGGTTTCCATTACGACAGGCCTGGTAATACTAATCCTCAAGATGCTGTCCTTTCTGATAAATAAGAACTATGCTGCGAAGTGGAAGAAATGGATCTGGCTGTTAATTGCGGTCAGGCTCCTCATCCCGCTTAATGTATCCATTTTTGGCGCACCAATACAGTTGATTATCCCCGCTCAAGATGAGAAAAATAATATTTCTTATACTTCGGCTGCGAATATGAATTCTGATTCAGCAAAAGGAACGATAGAAAAAGGGAATCATGAGATAAAGGCAGATACCGGAGTACAGGCAGAAGGGAATGTCTCTGGGAATCATAACTCTAAGAATAAAATAACTAGGTTAATGATTGCCGCTTTGGTTTGGAGTGTGGGAAGCTGTATCTTCCTGGTGTATCACTTGCTCGGAGCTTGGTATTATCGTAAGCAAATTCTGCGCTGGAGCCGTAAAGCAAAGGAGCAGAGAATAGAGGAGCTGGTGACTCAGATAGCAAAGCAGCTGGATCTTAAAAAACAGCCTGAGATTTATGTATGCAATAAAATAGAAAGCCCGGCTCTGTTGGGGTTATTTCACCCAATCCTGATTCTTCCTAAGGACTGGGGCTCTGAGCTGGAGTTAGAGTTCATATTACGGCATGAATTAGTTCATTATAGACAGAAGGATATTTGGTATAAATTGATTTTTCTTTTGGCAAATGCGATCCACTGGTTTAATCCGGCAGTCTTTCTGCTTCGATCTGAGGCTTGCAATGATCTGGAACTTGCATGTGATGATGAGGTCATTAAAAGTATGTCTGCTACGGAGCGAATCAAGTATGGAGAAACGATTCTTTCCTGTATTAACAGACAGAAGCTGAGGAACATGGCTCTGGCTACAGGGTTTAACGATTCAACCAAAAGCTTGAAGGAGCGGCTGAAGAATATTTGCAGTGAGAGAAAAAAGAGGAATGGATTCATCATAATTATGATCAGTCTGATCCTGGTGGTTACCATGGGGGCACTGTTTTCTTTTCACAGAGACGGTAATGTACATAAGCAGATAGCTGGACTTAACTGGTATGGTGCGGTTGATCTTATTTTAGAAAATACAGATTTACCGGATCAACTGATCGAGAATTATGACGATTGGAACGCATTTTTAGAAAGTGATAAAACAATTGCATTCGTCGCAAGGATACCAGAGGCAGACATCTCCGTATATGGGCTGAAGGAAAATGGCACCGAAGCGGGAGTCTATACTCTGAAGGGGATCTATGTAAAGCAGGGAAATGAGGTTCAGGTACTTGATACTAATTGGGGTGTCTACGACGAGTTACCGGTGATCAGGTATCAGGACTATGATGGGGATGGAATTAAAGAAATAGCAATGATATCTAGAAGTGCAAGTGGAACAGGTTTGTCTGTCAATGATCTGTATATCTTAGTAAAAGTTAGCTCGGGAGGATGGAAAGAACATGTGTTTACTTCTTTGGATTGGTCAGAAATATTAAATAAAAAATTAGAATACCAGGTCAAGGATGGTAGGCTGACGTTTTCCCTGGATATAAAAGATGGAAAGGGTAATAAATACATTACTAGAATTGATAAGGAGCTGGAAGAAGAATGGGGAGATAAGATAACGTCAGTATTCTTTGGAAGCTTCGGAGAATTTACGTTTCAGGAAGATAAAATATACCTGAAGGTGCTTCCTTTTGCTTCGGTGGATGATTGGGCGACTCCGCAGAATATTTCGCCAGAATATTTTTCTTTTGAGGTATTATATAACGGGAGCTTTCATTTGACTAGGGGCATTACCAATGTCTATAAGCTTCAGATCAATGCGGAGGACAGTGATAATAAAGGCATAAATGACAATAAAAACAATGAGAGCAGCAGTGACAGCAATCCTCAGGAGCCAGAGACTGTAATCGAGGAAGATAAAACAGAAGTAATAACAGATGAGAAGGTACGGGAGTATCTTAACAATCCAGATGGAACAGCTCTTAAGGAGACCGTGGAAGGCTTTGTGAAAGCTTATTTTTCTAACGATCAGGAGACAGCAGCTTCCTATCTTTCAAAAGATGCGGATTATGACAGCTTTGTATATAGAGATGAGCAAGGCATTGAAAAAGATGTCTATAACAAGTTAAGTCATCTTGTGGCAAAATGGTACACCGCCTCAGAGGAGGAAGCAAACGTCCAATATGAATATGCAGTGGAGAAAGAGGACTCTTTTACCTATCTGAATCTGGATCTGAGTAAGGAAGAAGGCAAATGGGCGATTACCGGTATCTATCTTGAAAAATAAAAGGCTGGGAAGAGCCTAAATTTACCGTTTCATAGTGAAGTATTATAACTGACTGTAAGGAAGTAATACCGCAGGAAGTAACGAAAAGCCGATGCATACAACCGTGCATCGGCTTTTTTCTGCGGATTATTCATAAATAAACCAAACATTTTTAATTAAACCATCTTCTATCTCATATATTGCTACTGCTTTTACGATAGTATCCGTCTGCAAGCCGGTTACATGCTCATGGTCGATTACCTTATTACCGATTACGATTCGGTCTTTTAAAACGGCATGTACTTTGAAAATTTGAAATCGCTCTCTATACTTTTCTTTCAATGCCTCTTTACCTTCTAGAATAATTGAGTGATCAATCAAATTGTAAATTTTAACATCCTCTTTGTATGTGGATAGAAAACCATCTAAGTCATGATTATTATAATAATCTAATTGATTTTGAACTACCTCCTTGGGACTAATCATAGATATAATATCCTCCTAAACTACATCATTTCATTTTAATAGTACAATTTTAACAATACAATGAACAGGTTCATTATAATACAAATTAAAAGGAAAAAATAGAGGTTCTATCTTTAGAGATAGGCAGTGCTTTGCTTTTCCTCAAGATCTTTGCGAAAGACTATACAAAAACCATGGAACGAATGCTACGATAGCTCTTTTTTGAGGTTAAGCCCCTGGAGCTGTTGAATCCAGAGGGGATGGCTTATAGTTTGGCTGCTTTTCAATTTCGTACTGCGTATTTACTACCAGCCAAAGCTGATAAAAGAAGCACATGATATTCCATATTCCAATGCCTTTGATTCCATAATTCTTAATAATTTTCAAGGAAGAGTCAATACTTCTTGCATCCTTAAACCACACGATATGAGGGATATCATCCAGATCAGAGTATTCAAAGTATGCCGAGAGAATCTCTTCGTCATAATAGATCGTTGCATTCGTTTCTCGGGCTAAGGCCATTACAGAATTATAGGTAAGGGCGTTAGCCCTTGATATGCCTGGAACATAAGGCAACTTCCAGTCATAACCCATTGTGGGTAGGGCTATCCAGATTTTATCGATCGGCATTTGTGTTATGAGATAGTCCAGAAATGCAGAGGTTGTTATGATGGAATAGGGAGTGGGAGGACGCTGTATTGAACCCCAGTCGTAGGCTAGAAATAATATGCCATCCGATAATCTGCTAAACTCCGAATAATTGATTGCTTCAAAGGTTAATTCATTTTCATTAAAGGATAAACCAGGATTCAATGTTAAATAAACTGGATATCCTTCCGCATGAAGACGGGTGGTGACTCTGGATAAAAAGTCCAGATAATACTGTTGATTATCAACATTAACCAGCTGAAACGCTAAATTAATGGAGTCATATCCCTTTGTAGTTAAAATATTTAGAATGCTTTCGATTTCTGTGTCCTGTAATTTTGGGTTCAGGAGGAGATCCTGTATGACAGAGGTATCAATTGTTCCGGTATCGGAGTACGCGGTGATAACGAAGCTGGTAGTTGTCTCATATAATCTTGCGGTTTGGATGACAGGTACATCCTGGTCACCGCCAATAAAACTGCCACTTGCTGTGGTACGGTAATTCAGAATCGGAAGATTCGTAAGATAGGGTAAGGTCATTCTTAGAAGGGTATTATCAATGAAGGAATAAGCGTAGCCATCAATGAACAGGCTTCCGCTATTGTTATTATAACTGATAACAATAGTTTCACCGGGTAAAAGATACTCCCTGCTGGCAAGCATGGGGTTGTTTCTAAGTAACTGCAGGGTTGTTACCCCAAAGGCTTCGGCAATACCGTCTAGCGTATCTCCCTCACGAACGGTATAAACTTGACTGGGATATGTAATAACTAAGGTTTGACCCAATACGAGAGCATCAGAAGCCGTTATGCCATTGTCTGTCACCAACCTTTCCACCGGTACGTCAAATGCAGCGGCTATGGAAGCTATCGTATCTCCTTGTTGTACTACATAGATTTCCATAAGATACGTCACCTCAATTATAGCTTTCTAAATAATATATGTACTTGCAGGATTTTATTTTCATAAAATTTATAAACTAAAGCGAATATTATTGCAGAAGCGGCAATATTGCTTTAATACCCATAACAATCTAGTCATTTTGATTTAAGTTGGGTATATTTGCAGAAGGTGAAAAATATATGGATAATAAGAGGAAGAAATATAGAAGTGAGAGCAGGTATGTCAGGGAAAGAGCTGTTACGAATCAGTGATCTGGTAGTTTCTTTTTGTATTCAAGGAACCTATTATGCCGCTGTCGATGGGGTTTCCATTCAAATGAATGAAAATGAAGTTTTTGCGATCGTGGGTGAGTCAGGCTGCGGAAAAAGTGCGCTGGCTCTTTCTATTTTAAATCTACATAATAAGGCATATACGAAGACCGAGGGCAGTGTCCGCTTTAAAGGGAAAGAGATATTGAGTCTGGGGGAGGAGGAGCTGAATAAAGTCAGAGGAGGGGATATAGGTATGATTTTTCAAGATCCTCTCACTGCTTTAAATCCTTTAATGAAAATTGGTGCACAGATTGAAGAGGTCTTGTTCTATCATACGGGGAAAAATCATCGTGAAAGAAAGGAACGAGCGCTGGAGCTATTGACACAGGTGGGAATACAAGCTCCCCTTCTTACTTATCACCAGTTCCCTCACGAGTTGTCGGGTGGAATGAGACAGAGGGCAATGATAGCAATTGCCCTGGCCTGTAAGCCGTCCCTGATCATTGCGGATGAACCGACAACAGCTTTGGACGTTACAATTCAGGCTCAAATTCTGAATTTATTAAGAACGCTTCAAAGAGAAATGAAGGCAGGAATTATATTAATTACCCATGATCTTGGTGTGGTGGCAGAGCTGGCAGACCGGGTTGGCGTTATGTACGCCGGGCAAATCGTAGAAACGGCAGATGTAAGAGAGATATTTACAAATCCGCTGCACCCCTACACCAAATCACTGCTAGCTTCCAGGCCGGCCGCCTTTTGGAGGGGCAATGGAGATAGACGACTGTCGGTTATTGAGGGGATGGTACCCTCTCTTATTGCTATGAGACGGCAAGGGTGCCGTTTTGCACCCCGCATCTCCTGGCTTGCTGACGACTGCCATGAGCCGATACCTCAGTATCATGAGGTAAAGCCGGGACATCTTGTCCTATGCTCCTGCTATAAGAACTTTTATCTGGAGCCGGGGAAGGCACCGATGAAAACGTCTGTTAAGGTAGTTAAGAAGTAATCATTCCACCTGAGGCGTGTCTGAAAACTTATTGCAGTTTTCAGACATACCCTAGGATAAACCTTATGGAATTTATAATTCTGTTATTAGAGGAATGGGGGAGGAATATAATGCCATTGTTAGAGGTAGAAGATTTAAAGGTCTATTACCCAATCCGGGGAGGGATTCTGGGGCAGGTGCAAGCTTATGTAAAAGCCGTGGATGGGATATCCTTCTTCGTGGAAGAGGGGAAAACCTTTGGACTAGTGGGAGAATCGGGGTCCGGAAAAAGCACCACCGGTAAAGCAGTAATTGGACTGACAAAGCTTACCGCAGGACAGATCCGCTATCAAGGAGAGGATATCACCGGCTTTGTGGGGAAAAACCGCTCACCCTATCGCAGGGGTGTTCAGATGATTTTTCAGGATGCATACTCCTCTTTAAATCCAAAGAAAAGGGTGTTGGATATCGTGGCGGAGCCGATCCGTAATTTTGAACATTTAACACCGCGCCAGGAACGGAGAAAGGTGGAGGAGCTGCTTCATATTGTAGGCTTGGCACCGGAAAATATCTTAAAGTATCCCCATGAATTTTCCGGGGGTCAAAGACAGCGGATTGGAATTGCCAGAGCCATGGCCTTAAGACCGAAGCTGATTATTGCAGATGAACCAGTTTCCGCACTTGACCTCTCGGTACAGGCTCAGGTACTAAACTTTATGAAGGACATTCAGCAGGAGTATAATCTTGCTTTTCTATTTATCAGCCATGATCTTGGTGTGGTTGAGCATATGTGTTCCAGGATAGCGATCATGCAAAAGGGTCGGTTTGTAGAAATGGGCAGTAAAAATCAAATATATCAACAGCCCATGCATGTATATACCAGACGATTAATTGCTGCAATACCGAATATGAACCCGAATAAACGAAATGAACTGCAAGGAATACGGGATCGGGTGGCGCAGGAGTATAGCTTAAAGCAGGATCAGTATTATACTAAGGATAATCAGGTCTATGATTTGAAGAAAATAGGTGATAATCATTTTGTAGCTTTGCCCTAGAAAGGGAGATGAGGTATGGGGAAAACAATAATACGAAGAATTCTAATATTAATCCCACAGATCATAATCTTAAGTTTACTGATCTTTTTGCTTGCCAGCTTTATGCCTGGAGATGCACTTACCGGTAAAATTGACCCAAATGTTTCACCTGCCCGGCTGGAGGAGCTGCGGCAGCAGTGGGGATATTATGACCCCTGGTACGTCAAATACGGCAGGTGGGCCTGGAAGGCTTTGCACGGAGATTTGGGGGAGAGTACAGCTTATAAGCTTCCCGTGCTAAAGCTGATTGGTCAGCGTGCCGGTAATACCTTTTGGCTGGCACTTATGACTGCCTTCATCTCCTATTTTGTGGGGATTCTCCTGGGAATTATCGCGGGCCGGTATCAGAATAGGCTGGCGGATAAAGCAATCGTTTTTTATACCTTTATTGCGCTGGCAATGCCTACGGTGGTCTTTGGTCTGATGAATATATTCGTTTTTTCATTTAAGCTTCGCTGGTTCCCTATGGGCGGAAGCGTTACAGCAGAGTATATAACCGGAACCCTGCCTTATTACAAAGACCGAATTTATCATATGATACTTCCGGCTCTAACGGGAGGTCTTCTATATACCATCGGAACAATCCAATTTCTTAGAAGTGAAATCATTGATTATAAAAATTCGGATTTTGTCACCACTGCGCGTTCCAAAGGGGTGCCGGAGTCCAGTGTTTTCTCCAGACATATTTTTCGAAATGCGATGTTACCGATTGCCAGCTTTATGGGCTATGATATCGCATTTTTGCTGGGCGGCTCTATTTTTATTGAGTACATCTTCTCCTATCCCGGTATGGGCAGACTCTTTATCGAATCGATTCTGAGAAGGGATTATGCAGTAGTGAATGCTTTGATTATTTTATTTGCGCTGCTGACGGTTTTAGGCACACTGCTATCAGATCTTATAATGAGCATTGTGGATCCCAGAATAAGAATAAAATAAGTGCTATGGCTGGTGACTGCTTTATAGACTGAAAGCTTGTCGGCAGCAGGGGTAAACTTTATCAACCAGACGGTATTATTCCCGGAAACCGATTGCTGAAATTACTGTAGAAGCCCGGATTGGCTGTAAGAAAACCGTCTTAGGGATCGCGCTATCTCGACGAAAAGATGCTGATATGAGAATGGAGGTTGCCTCTCATGGAAAAGGGAAATGTTAATAAAAAAAATAATGCGAAAAGTAACACACAAATTGATTACATAAAAAAAGATAATAGTAAGGAAGAGAAAAGAATACCGGTGGAGGATGTTGCGTCTATGAAGGTGCCTTCCTTTTTGCAATTAATTGCGAAAGAGCTTAAGGAGGATAAAGCAGCTGGAAGCGCTCTTCTAATACTTATCGCAATTTTACTGACAGTTTTTATCTGCGCTACCTTTCTTACATCCCCAGATGTTACAAGAATCAATCTGGCTACCCTCAATCAACCGCCATCAGCGCAGTATCGACTGGGCACAGATGGCTCGGGGCGTGATATGCTGCCCCAGCTTTTTATGGGAGCCAGGAATTCCTTTCTGATCGCCTTTGGAGTAACCTTGTTCGGAGGGGTGATAGGCACCCTGGTGGGACTATGCGCAGGCTTTTATGGGGGGAGGGTAGATCATATTATTATGCGCGTGCTGGATTTTATCTCCATGCTGCCAAGACTGATGTTTATTATTGTATTAGTATCTTTAATACCAAATTATAATGTGACTACCTTTATCCTCATTGTTTCTGCCTTCAGCTGGATCTCGGATGCCAGATTGATCCGTGCAAAGACATTACAGCAAAATAGCCTGGATTATGTTCAGGCCTCCAAGACCCTGGGTACCAGGAATATAGTAATCATGTTCCGGGAGGTACTGCCTAACATCGGATCCATGATTATCGTTAATCTAACCTTAAGCCTGGCGGGAAATATGGGCTTGGAGACAGGGCTTACCTTTCTGGGCTTTGGATTACCCTTTAACACGCCGAGTCTGGGAACCCTAATCGGCTATGCGGCGACTCCTGAGAACATTCAACGAAGATGGTGGCAATGGCTGCCGGCAGCCTTATTTATTTTTATAATAATGTTGTGTATTAATTTTATTGGGCAGGCAGTGAAGCGTGCAGCTGATTCAAAGCAAAGAGCTGCTTAATAAGGAGATGAGTTAGAAGCATGAAGATAAGAAAGTTATTAACAGGGGCGCTGGTGCTCGTGCTGATAGCGGCATTGTTTCCCAGATATGTGAAAAATGCTGCTGATGATACGGCAGATAGTACAGTAGATAGTGCAGTAGATAGTATGGTAGATAATATGGTAGTTAGTACAGCGGGTAATGCAGATGATAATAGAGTAGACAATATAGTAGATAATATAGAAGATAATTCGGTAAATAATACCTTGGGGAAAGCCTTAGGATGGGATAAGGCTTCCAAGGAGAAAGCAGGTAAAGCTCAGGCAGAGGCAACACAAGATGGAGCAAGAGGGATGACTACAGCAAAAACGGTTGCTGCAAATTTTCCGGATACAGTAACGAATCCCAATCCTGCAATTCCGGGAGGTATCCTAAAGGTTGCCCTGGCAAGCAGCTCTGCTTTTGCAGGGGTACTGAATCCTTGCTTTTATGAAGATAATAATGATGCAGGGATTTTAAGCTGGTTTTCAGAAGGGTTACTCAGCTATGATGAAAATTTTATGGCGGATCAGGATGGAGCGGCTACCTATGATTATGATATAGATTCTAAAACTGTGACACTGCATATGAGAAGCGGAGTGAAGTGGCAAGATGGAGTGTCCGTTACCCTGGACGATTTGGTCTTTGCATATGAGGTGATATGTAATAAGAATTATGAGGGCTTCCGGTATAATCAGACCTTTACGAATATTAAGGGTGTGGAGGAATTTCACGCCGGAAAAGCCGACACGATATCCGGGCTGGAGCTGTCAGAGGATGGAATGACATTGATCATACATTTTAAAGAATTCTACCCTTCCATTCTGGTGGGCGGCTTCTGGACCAATCCAATACCGAAGCATTATTATAAGGATATTTTGGTTAAAGATATGGCTGGGGATGCGAGAACCAGGATAAAGCCCCTGGGCTTTGGTCCTTTTAAGGTAAAAAATATTGTGCCTGGCGAGTCCGTGGAGCTGGAATGCTTTGATGATTATTGGCGAGGAAAGCCGAAGCTGGAGGGAGTAACAATAACGGTCGTAAAGCCTGAGCTGGTTCCAGCCGCAATGAAGGAAGGGAAATTTGATGTGGCTGATTTTTCTGCGCAGCAATATCCGGATTATATGGAGCCAACGAATTATCAGTATTTAGGGCAGATACAGACCTCCTTTACCTATACCGGCTTTAAGCTGGGAACCTGGAGTGCAAAAAACAATGAAAATGTCTATGACCCCAGTTCCAAGATGGCAAATGTAAAGCTTCGTCAGGCGATCGGGTATGCGGTTGATAATCAGTCCATTGCACAATATATTTATCATGGGCTATGCTTTCCGGCAACATCGGTTATTACCCCAAGACATGGGGAATATCAGAATACGGAGCTGCGCGGATACGGATATAATCCAGCTAAGGCAAAGCAGCTGTTGGAGGAAGCAGGTTACCTGGATGTGGATGGTGATGGTTACCGTGAGAATCCAAAGGGTGAAAAATTGACGATTGTCTGGGCAATGATGGATGGGGAGAATGGGGATGTGATTGCACAGTATAAAATTCAATGCTGGAGAGATGTGGGGCTTCGGATACAACTATACCAGGGGCGTTTGAGTGAATTCAATGCCTTCTATGAAGCAATCGAAGGTGATGACCCTGTGATAGATATGTATGATGCGGGCTGGAGTACCGGATACAATCCAGATCCATCCGTATTATGGGGGCGTAATTCGGCAGCAAACTACACCAGATATACAAGTGATATCTTTGATGTTATTATAAGTCAGATTTCCTCCGACAGAGCCTGGGATCACCAGTTTTTAATTCACAAATATAAGGAATGGCAGGAGGCCTTCTTTGAGGAAGCGCCGGCAATTCCGATCTTTTGGAGAATTGGGCTGGTGGCTGTAAATAATCGTGTTAAGAACTATGAGAATATATCAAATGATAGGAAGCAAACACTTCATCTGATTGAACTGACTGCGAAAGAGCCAATAAAATAACGACAATAATTTCATGTATGTAATTATAGAAGCCGATATATGCCAGATATATATCGGCTTTTGTCGTGAGAATGTGGAAAACTTTGGACTTAAATAACATTTATTACCAATTATCCACATCATCCACAACCCAGCGTGGATAAAATACAATTATTACCAATTTATCTCATAATAGGATAGCAATCCTGGATGTAGGTCGATGGATTAATGCGGATGATGAAAAATGTATTCTATTTTTCTTTATAATATGAACAATTTCGACGGAAAAGAATAATATGTATTAGGATATAACATGGTATCCAAATAAAAAAAAGGGGAATTTAATATGAGTAACAGTAGAGAGCATAGTGCAAAAGTAGTAAGTACAGAAACTAGTGTCAGCACGAACTGTGACCTTGGTTGTGACGCTGGTGTTGTTCAGTCTGATACACTTTCTGGTGCAGAAAATTATCCTTGGTATGGCGGAGATTTTAAAATCCCCAAGGTACTTTCTGAATTCGTAATTCAGATAGATACAGAAGCTTTAATTCGATTAAATGAGCCATCCTATGAAATCAAGCGCATTGAAAAGCAGGTATTCTTAACACAGTGCAGATTTATTGCAGGAACAGATAAGGTGTTTATTGAAGGATATATTAGAAAGAATATTGAATATGCAGCAAGATCCTGCACAAACTCCAAGGGCTCCGGCATTGGCGGTACAATTAAGGATACTACCGTTCATGTTCCTTTCAGAGTATACACCAAGGTAGACTTCAAAGGCAATAAGCCTTACATCAGACCAAATCTTCCTCCGATGGTTGCAAGATACTTTGA
>JAEWMZ010000477.1 GCA_023392995.1 Bacillota bacterium | reverse complement strand
ATCCCCCAATACCGTGACGAATAGGCAAAAAAGTCATTTATTCAGCTCAAAATATTGTTGTGTTAAATTTTCAAGGTACAAATATAAACCTAATTTATTTTGAAGGTGTCTTTTGACACTCCAATCTTAATTAATAATTATATGCCCTTATATGGTTTGCTCATTGCGTTTAAAGATTATAATTATAAGGTTGGTATTTGGGACAGTCCTTTTGTTGGGTTTAAGAATTTTGAGTATTTATTTAAGACGAAAGATGCGTGGGTCATTACTAGAAACACGATTGGATATAATTTGCTATTTATATTTTTGAATACAATATGCGGAATTGCCTTAGCAATATTTTTGAATGAAGTCAGAAAAAAGGTATCAAAAAAAATATATCAGACAGCAATCCTTCTGCCCTATCTAATGTCCATGGTAGTAGTATCCTACCTGGCATATGTGTTTCTTGGAGAAAAAACAGGATTAATTAATCACCTGCTCAGATCGCTGGGAATGCAGGAAATAAAGTTTTATATGACAAAAACCTATTGGCCCCTAATTTTGACCTTTGTCAATGAGTGGAGAAATATTGGTTATGGAACAATTATTTTCCTTGCAAGTATCGTAGGCTTTGGCGATTCCTTTTATGAAGCAGCCGAGCTTGACGGAGCTTCCAAGTGGTATCAGATAAAACGGATTACAATACCTTTGCTAAAACCGACCATTATTATGCTTGTTACCTTAAGCATGGGTAATATCTTTCGATCTGACTTTGGTCTGTTCTATCAGATTCCCAGAAACCAGGGTATGTTATATTCTGTGACGAATACAATCGATACCTATGTGTATCGTTCCTTATTACAGAACGGAAATATTGCGTTATCTTCGGCAGCAGCCTTTTATCAATCCGTTGTCTGCTTCATCACAATTATGATTTTTAATATGGTGATTAATAAATATAGTAAAGAGGATGCGCTATTTTAGAAGGAGGATATTATGATTGGACATAAAAAGTTTTTAGCACTATCTCACTTTGTCTTAATAATTGTTACAATTCTGGCAGTGATACCGTTCTGGCTTTTGATCGTAGCCTCATTTACCGATGAAAAGTATGCCATAAGCAATGGATATTCCTTCTGGCCAGGGAAATTCTCCTTGGGAGCCTACGAGTATCTTCTGAGTCAATGGCAGTTGTTTGGGCGCGGATATGCCATCACAATCGTTGTAAGTATGATCGGGGTGCTGCTCTGTTTAACGATAACCATGTCCCTTGGATACATGCTTTCCAAGCAGGGATTGCCGGGGCTTAAATTCTTTAATTATATGGTTATATTCACCATGTTGTTTAATGGAGGACTTGTTGCGAGCTACATAAATTATACCCAGTATTTCCACATCAAAGATACCTTATTTGCCTTACTGATCCCTAATTTAGTGACCAATGCCTTCTACATATTTATGACAAAGAACTTCTTTAAACAAAATATCCCGGAAGAGATCATCGAGGCTGCAAGAATTGATGGGTGCAGCGAGTTTAAGATCTATTTCGAAATCGTGATTAAACTTTCAAAGCCAATGATCGCTACATTAGCATTACTAAGCGGCGTAATGTATTGGAATGATTGGCAAAATGGTATGTATTATCTGGATGACTCTAAATTATATGGAATTCAGAATATCTTAAATGCAATTAATATGAATGCTCAGTATTTAAAGATGTTAGGAAGAGGTTCCAATATGCCGACGGAAACAGTTCGTATGGCAGCAGCGGCGATTGGGGTTATTCCGATTATGCTGATATACCCATTTTTCCAGGACTACTTTGTTAAGGGAATGACTATGGGCGCAGTCAAGGGTTGAGTTTCCAATAGCGTTCTGAAAGCTTATTCTCAATTTACTGTTATAAATTAATGCTACTTGTTGGATTCACGGTGACTGCATGAGAGTTGTGATGGAATCCTGATTAGAAAAAAAGATTTTAGCAAGAAGAATAAATTGGGACAAGAAAAAACAAGTGATTAAGAAAAGTAGATATCAAATAAAGGCAGATATCAAATAAAGGCAAGATATGAAATAAAGGCAAGATATGAAATAAAGGTAAGATATGAAGGCAAGATATGAAATAAAACCAGATATATGAAATAAAAGATTTATGAAAGAACAGTGGTTATGAAAGAAAAACAGGGGGGTATAGATGTTGAAGCATGCAACGTTTTCATCGGAACAGGAAAAGAGAGTAGAAGAGATACTTAAGCGCATGTCAATTGAAGAAAAGGTAGGACAGCTGAATCAGCTGTCTCCTTCCATTGTTGGAGGCTTTGCGATGTCCTTTGAAGAGCTGATTGAGATGGTTACAGAGGGACGTATCTCACAGGAGGAATTCGGCAAGATGATGTCTCAGGCTGAGATGGATTACCATGAAGAGGATATCCGTGCTGGAAAGATCGGGTCATTTTTGATCGATAATCCCAGGAAAGCCAATGAGTTGCAAAGAATTGCAGTAGAGGAATCAAGGCTGGGAATTCCACTGATTTTCGGGTTTGATGTCATACATGGCTTTCACACGGTGTTTCCAATCCCCATAGCAGAAGCCTGCAGCTGGGATGAGAATATCTTTGAAGAGTCGGCGCGTATTGCAGCCAGAGAAGCTAGAACCCATAACATTCACTGGACCTTTGCACCCATGGTAGACATTGCTCGTGATGCAAGGTGGGGAAGAATCGCTGAATCTCCAGGGGAAGATCCTTATCTGGCAGCAATTTATGCAAAGGCAAAGGTCAAAGGCTTTCAGGGAGAGAAGATGGATGCAGGAGATAATCTGGCTTCCTGTCTGAAGCATTATATAGCCTATGGTGCGGCAGAGAGCGGTCAGGATTATAATACGGTATCTATGGCTGATTCTATGCTATATAACGGATATATGGCTCCTTTCAAGGCTGGTGTAGAGGCAGGTGCGGCAACGGTTATGGGAGCCTTTAATGATTACAATGGAGTGCCCTGCACGGTGAACAAGTTCCTTTTGAGAGATATCTTAAAGGATAAGCTTGACTTTAATGGCTTTGTTGTAAGTGATGCCAATGCAATTGATGACTGTGTAAGACATGGAATTGCGGCTGATTTAAAAGAAGCATCGAAGCTGTCTTGTAATGCCGGTATGGATATGGACATGAATTCTCATGCTTACAGCGCATATCTAAAAGATCAGATTGAGAATGAAGAAGTGTCCAAGGAGTATCTGGACGATGCGGTTCGAAGAATTTTACGGGTTAAGATTGCGTTAGGTTTATTTGAAAAGCCTTATGTAGCAGAGGATAAGATGGACTCCTTTGAAGCACTTCCCAAGGAGCATATTGATGCGGCACTTATGGCGGCAAAGCGTTCGATAGTACTGTTAAAAAACGAGAATATACTGCCGCTTAAGAAGGGACAAAAAATCGCACTGGTTGGAGAATTAGCCGATCTGCCGATGGAGGTGCTTGGAACCTGGGCAATGGCAGGCAGAGAGAAGGATTGTGTCAGCATTTATCAAGGGCTAAAGAAGGCTGGTGTTTCTGTAAACTATGCAAAAGCCTGCGGGGTTACCTCGGGATTTAGCAGGGAAGAACTAAAGCAGGCAGCAGAAGGAGTTGATGTGATCGTAGCAGTTGTTGGTGAGACAGCCTCCATGAGCGGTGAAGCATCCTCCCGTGCAGATATTTCACTTCCGGGGGAACAACAGCAGTTGCTAGAAGCAGCTTTGGCAACCGGAAAGCCGGTAGTAGCTGTGCTGATGAATGGAAGACCGTTAGCGATACCGTGGGTACAGGAGCAGGTTCCGGCAGTCTTAGAGGCCTGGCAGTTGGGAATCCAAATGGGAAATGCGGTGACAGAGGTACTGTTTGGAGATTACAATCCAAGCGGAAAGCTTTCCTGTACCTTCCCGGCTATGGTTGGTCAATGTCCAAGATATTATAATCATCCGAATACCGGAAGACCTGGCGCTAAGAGTAAGTTCTCTTCCCGTTATCTGGATGCTCCGTTAAAGCCTCTATATCCCTTTGGTTATGGGCTAAGCTATACGGCCTTCGTCTATGAGAATGTAAAGGTTGCAGAGCTTAAGGAAGCGGTGCAAGTTGAGGTGACAGTTACAAACACAGGAAGCTATGCCGGAGAAGAAACGGTGCAAGTCTACGTAAGGGACGTTGCAGCTTCATTGGTAAGGCCGATAAAAGAGCTAAAGGCCTTTCAAAAAGTATTCCTGGGAGCAGGTGAAAAGAAAACCCTAAGGATAGAGGTGAAGAAGGATACCCTTGGTTTTTATGATGATGCTATGAATTATCACCTGGAAAGCGGAGAGTTTATCATCTATGTAGGTACAAATTCAGAGGAC
>JAEWMZ010000410.1 GCA_023392995.1 Bacillota bacterium | reverse complement strand
CAGCAACTGTAATGGCAAATGACCTAAAATTAAACGACGTGCAGGTAAGAAAAGATCTGGCGCAGGTCAGTGATGGCGGACGCCCCAAGATTGGTTACATCATAAAGGATTTAATGAAAGATATCGAACACTGTCTGGGTTACGACAACGTTGACACAGCAATACTCATCGGCGCCGGGAATTTAGGTCGGGCATTACTGGCCTTCGATGGTTTTTCCGAATATGGAATGGACATTGTTACGGCCTTTGATGTGGATGAAGCCGTCATTGGAACTAGCGTATGCGGAAAACAGATCTTGCCGATGGAGAAGCTTTCGAGTGTATGCAACAGAATGAAGATAAAGATCGGTATCATCACCGTGGATTCCAAGGAAGCGCAAGAGGTTTGTGATTTACTGGTGAGAAATGAAGTGTTGGCAATCTGGAATTTTGCTCCGATTCATTTGCATGTGCCGGATCATGTTCTGGTCCAGAATGAAAATATGGTAAATTCCCTGGCGATTCTGTCCAATCATATGGCAGAGAAGCTAAGCATTTAGAGATGATGGAGAAGCTAGGCATTAAGAGATGACGATGAAGCTGGGCAGTTAGAGATGTGGAGAAGCTGGACAGTTCGGGATAGCGGAGAAACGAAACATTTCATGATAGTGGGCAGCTAGGCACCTTGGCATAGCGGGGGAGTAATACTTTATATAGAGTTAGCAACAAATTGTGCTGTTTCAGGATGGCACCGCAGTAAATGCAACACGCTTTACAAAACGATGTGCCGTTAATAAAACGGCGGAATGGAGGAAGGAAATGAACCAAACATTTGATTTCACGGTTGTAGACAGCATCATCGATGGACTGGGCTGCAAGCAAAGTGCAATCATAGCAATCCTGCAGGGGATTCAGGAGCAATATCGCTATTTACCGAGAGAGGTGTTCCCTTATCTGGCGAAAAGGCTTGGAATCAGTGAAGCAAGAATCTATAGCACAGCTACCTTTTATGAGAATTTTTCTCTGGAGCCTAAGGGTAAATTTGTAATTAAGGTCTGTGACGGTACAGCCTGCCATGTTAGAAAGTCGATTCCGATTCTTGAGAGACTGCGTAAGGATCTTGGTTTATCGGATAAAAAGGTAACGACGGAGGATCTTGGCTTTACGGTTGAAACCGTATCCTGTCTGGGAGCCTGCGGACTGGCACCGGTCATCACTGTCAATGATAAAGTATATCCGGCGATGACACCGGATAAGGCAACAGAGCTTTTGAATGAACTGAAGGAGGAACTGTAATGCTTAAAACGAGAGACGATTTAATCAAGGTGCGTTCCGTCTATGGAAAGTCCCTGGAGCTGCAGACGAGAAAAATCCTGGTATGTGCGGGAACAGGCTGTGTATCCAGTGGTGCTTTGGAGATCTTTGATTTATTAACATCCCTGTTAAAAGACAAGAAGGTTGCATGTTCCGTAGAGCTTCAGAAAGAGCCTCATGAAGAATCCGTAGGAATGAAAAAGAGCGGATGCCATGGATTTTGCGAAATGGGACCCTTGGTTCGTATCGAGCCCCAAGGCTGGCTCTATACCAGAGTTCAGCTTGGAGACTGTGAAGAGATTATTGAAAAGACGGTAATTGCAGGTGAGCATATTGAGCGACTGGCTTATCAGAAAGAAGGAAATGTCTACCAGAAGCAGGAGGATATTCCGTTTTACAAAGGACAGACCCGTACAGTATTAGATCACTGTGGTCAAATCGATGCAACCTCCATAAAGGAATACTTTGCGATCGGCGGCTACGCAGCCTTTGAAAAGGCCTTATATGAGATGACTCCGGATGATATTATCAACGAAATCTCAGAATCCAACCTGAGGGGCAGAGGGGGCGGCGGTTTCCCGACCGGCCGCAAATGGTCCCAGGTAAAGAGACAGAAGGAACAGCAGAAATATGTGGTATGTAATGGTGATGAGGGAGATCCGGGAGCATTCATGGACCGAAGCATCATGGAGGGTGATCCCCATAGAATGCTGGAGGGTATGATGATTGCAGGTCTTGCCTGCGGCGCAAGTGAGGGCTATATCTATGTTCGTGCGGAATACCCCATGGCAGTAAGCCGGTTAAAGGCAGCCATTGAACAGGCCACCGAATATGGTCTGCTGGGAGAAAATATTCTGGGAACCGGTTTTAACTTTCATCTCCATATTAACCGTGGTGCCGGAGCCTTTGTTTGCGGTGAAGGCAGTGCCTTAACGGCCTCCATCGAAGGCAAGCGCGGTATGCCAAGAGTGAAGCCTCCCAGAACCGTGGAGCAGGGATTGTTCGATAAGCCTACGGTATTAAACAATGTAGAAACTTATGCCAATGTTCCGCTGATTATTACCAATGGCGCAGCCTGGTATAAACACATCGGTCCGGAAAACAGCCCCGGTACCAAAGCCTTTGCTTTAACAGGAAATATCGAGAATACCGGTCTCATCGAGGTTCCAATGGGAACTACCTTAAAGGAAGTAATCTTCGATGTTGGCGGCGGTATGAGAGATGGCAGGAAGTTCAAGGCAGTGCAAATCGGCGGACCCTCCGGCGGATGTCTGACTAAGGAGCATATGGATTTACCGTTAGATTTTGACTCCTTAAAGAAAGCCGGTGCAATGATTGGTTCCGGCGGGCTCGTCGTAATGGATGAGAATACCTGTATGGTTGAGGTTGCACGTTTCTTCATGAACTTCACCCAGAATGAATCCTGCGGCAAATGTGTGCCCTGCCGTGAAGGTACCAAGAGAATGCTTGCAATTCTGGAACGAATCGTGGAGGGAAAGGGCGAAGCGGGAGATATTGACTTACTTCTGGAGCTTGCCGATACCATTTCCGCAACAGCACTCTGCGGACTCGGAAAGTCAGCAGCCTATCCGGTTGTGAGTACCATTAAGTACTTCCGTGATGAGTATGAGGCACATATCTTCGAGAAACGCTGTCCTACCGGTAATTGTCAGAAGCTGAAGGTCATTGAGATTGATGCAGCGTTATGTAAGGGCTGTTCCAAATGCTCGAGAGTCTGTCCGGTAAATGCAATTACAGGAAAGGTGAAGGAACCATTTGTAATCGATAAAGAGAAATGTATCAAATGTGGTGCCTGCATCACAACATGTCCGTTCCAAGCAATCATGGAAAAGTAATAGATGGAAAAAGAACTGTTACATGAAATTCAGTGGAATTCATGTTAAGTTTTTCTAGATTATGTGGAGGAATATTAATGGATAAGAAAAATATAATGACAATTGATGGTATACCCGTTGAAATAGGCGGTGAAAAAAACCTTCTTGAATTAATCCGCAAAGTCGGAATTAAAATGCCAACCTTCTGCTATCATTCAGAGCTTTCCATCTATGGTGCTTGCCGTATGTGTATGATTGAAAATGAATGGGGCGGTATCGATGCAGCCTGTTCCACAATACCGAAGGCAGGTATGAATATTAAGACAAATACCGAACGTCTTCGCAGATATCGTAAGAATATTTTAGAGCTGTTATTGGCAAATCATTGCCGTGATTGTACGACCTGCAGCAACAATGGAAAATGTAAGCTTCAGGATTTGGCAATGAGATTTAATATTACAGGAGTACGTTTCCCAAATACCGCAGAACAGCCAAAGCTGGATGACTCTTCCGTATGCATCACAAGAGATGCGAATAAGTGTATCCTTTGCGGCGACTGTGTAAGAATGTGTAATGAGATACAAAACGTAGGTGCCATCGATTTTGCACATCGTGGCTCTAAGATGACCATCAGTACTGCTTTCGAGATTCCCATTGCAGAGTCAAACTGTGTCGGCTGCGGTCAATGTGCGGCAGTTTGCCCAACCGGTGCAATTGTGGTGAAAAACAATACTCAAAAGGTATGGGAAGCCCTGGATCAGACAAATACAAAGGTAACGGTTCAGATTGCTCCGGCAGTACGTGTTGGCCTTGGCAAGAAGATGGGTATGAAGACCGATGAAAATGCCATGGGAAAAATCGTTGCAGCACTGCGCCGTATGGGCTTTGACGAAATCTATGATACCAGTACGGGTGCGGATATCACTGTATTGGAAGAAACCAATGAATTCTTAAAGCGTCTGCAAAATGAAACCAATATACCGCTGTTCACTTCCTGCTGTCCTGCCTGGGTGCAGTATTGTGAAAAGAACTATCCTGAATTATTGCCGAATGTATCCACCTGCCGTTCACCAATGCAGATGCTGGCAGCAATTGTGAAGGATCAAGCCAGCAGCTCCAGCCGCCGTCATGTGCACGTTGCAGTAATGCCCTGTACTGCAAAGAAATACGAGGCGGGCAGAACGGAGTTCAGTATTGATGGTCAGCCGGACGTGGACTATGTCATCACAACACAGGAATTGATCCAGATGATCGGAGAATCCGGTTTATTATTCAATGAGCTTGAGCCGGAAGCAGTTGATATGCCTTTCGCTACCATGACCGGAGCAGGTGTCATCTTTGGTGTTACCGGTGGTGTAACAGAGGCAGTTCTTCGCCGGTTATCGGCAGATAAATCAAAAGGGGCATTGGTCTCCATCTCTTATTCCGGTGTCAGAGGTATGAAGGGCGTAAAGGAAACCTCGGTTATGTACGGAGACAGAGAGGTTAAGATTGCTGTCGTAAGCGGTTTGAAAAATGCATCCATATTAATAGATAAAATTAAAGCAGGTGTTCATTATGATTTTGTTGAAGTAATGGCATGTCCCGGCGGTTGTGTCTGCGGCGCAGGTCAGCCTTTTGCTGAGACAAAGGTAAGAGAGAACCGTGCGAAAGGTCTGTATGCGGCTGATAAGATGTGCAATATCAAGTTTGCAGAAGAAAATCCGTTAATGATGTCCCTTTATAATGGTTTATTAAAGGGCAGAGTTCATGAGCTCTTACATGTGGATTATACCCACAGTCATGGAAAGGAGCAGGAATAATATGCTTGAAGTAAAAGTATGTATCGGAACCTCCTGCCATTTGAACGGCTCCTACAACGTTGTTCAGGGACTCCAGCAGTTATTAGAGGAACATGCCTTGCACGACAAAATTGATCTGGAAGCAATCTTCTGCATGAAGCAATGTGCCTGCAATGGGGTTTCTATCTCGGTTGCCGGTGAAAACTTCAGAATAGAGCCGCAAAAAGTAAGAGAATTTTTTGAAGAAAATATTATGAGTAAAGTATCATAGCTAGGGACTGATTTATTAGGGGAGTAGATCAATCATAGAATAAGCGTGCTGCAAAACGGATGGTATGTTTTGCAGCACGCTTTTTGGTATGCAAAAAGAACAATCCTGATGCAGCGCTCCACGTTAAGAAAATAATTTGAATGTCAGGATGATTTCTGTGATAATATAATGACAGGGCACTACTTGTACTGTCTCAAGCGTTCAAATGAAACGCAAAAAGATACAATAATATAATGAATGAGTTATTATTGAAAAGGATGGATAAGATGGAGTATAGCGGTTCAGAAAAAAAATTATCTCAAAAGTTACTGGATGTCACAAATCGAAAGATTGCTCATGCGGCGAAAGTTGCTTTTGTAAAAAATAAAATGAATCTGATTGTATCCTGTTTTTGCTCGAATCAATTAGAGTCGGCAAAAAAAGAATTTTATAATATGGTATATGATACTATCATCGAAGAAGATTTAGAATTAAAAAAGGCTACCTTATGCTCTTATGTAACCAATACTATTTTTTTGTTGTGTGAAAATGTAGTATATCCCTATACCTTATATCAACTACAATGTAAAAAAATTAATATTCTTTTTCGATTAAGCTCACATGAAGAAGTGAATGGCTGGTGTGATTCTATCATCGAAGAGCTTTTCGCAGGATATCAAAATAGTAGTTCTTTTATTGAATATAAATTCTCAGAGCGCATATTGATGTTTATTCACAATAATTATCAAAAGCCAATCGGTTTGCAAGATATTGCAGATAGTATCTATGCAAGCCCCTCTTATATGTGCAGAAAGTTTAAAATAGAAACTGGAATGACCATCCTGGAGTATATGACAAATTTTCGTCTTATGGTTGCCAGTGAGCTTTTGTTATCAACGAATATGCAGATTGGTAAAATCTGTACTGCTGTGGGTTATTCCAGTCAGGAGGTTTTTCTAAAGGCGTTTAAAAAGAAATATGGATTAACCTGCAGTCAATATAGAAAATCGAAAGGATAAGCTGGAGGTTAAAATGGTCAATTTCAGACCGTGATATCAAAAATGATCAATTTATATATGTACACTACTTTGTTATAATTATAACAAATTCAGATATTAAATATTGGAGGTTATAATTATGCTAAAGCATACGCTTTCTCCTATTAAATTAGGAACTATGGAATTACAGAACAGGTTTGTAGTAACTGCAATGGCTTCACTTCTTTGTGAAAAAGACGGAAAGGTAACAGATAAATACATTGCCTACCACGAAGCGAAAGCAAAGGGCGGCTGGGGACTCATTATTACAGAAAACTATTATGCAGAACCGAGAGGAAAGAGCTTTCCTACACTGGGAGGACTCCATGATGACAGCTTAATTGAGGGACATAAGGAATTAACGAGACACATACATCAGTATGGGTCGAAAATAGTTGCACAAATTTATCACTGCGGCAGACAAACAACAAAACGTTTGACTGGTATGACTCCGGTTGCTCCCTCCGCAATGTTTGATGCAACGTATCAAGAGGAAGTAAAAGAGCTCACGATAGATGAAATACATGATCTTGTTGAGAAATTCGGTGACCTTGCCTATCGTGCTAAGGAGGCTGGTTATGATGGCGTTGAGCTTCATTGTGCACATGGATATCTCGTATCAGAATTTCTATCTCCCTTTGTAAATAAGCGTACGGATGAATATGGCGGGACTTTTTATAACAGAGCGAGATTCATGCTTGAAATTATTGCTGATATTAAGAAAAAAGCTGGGGAGGACTATCCAGTAATGATTCGTCTTTCTGGAGATGAATTGGTCCCTGGAGGCAGATCGATAGAAGATACCAAAGCAATTGCAATGCTTGCAGAGCAGGCAGGTGTCTGTGCAATCGACATCTCTGTCGGGATATCAGGAGTAACTACGTCAAGAAATCTGATTATTCCACCTCAGGCAGTTGCACATGGTTGGAATACCGATTGGGCAGAGGAAGTGAAAAAAGTGGTTAGCGTTCCTGTTATTGCTTCCGGAAGAATTAATGACCCAATCCTAGCCGAAGTTGTTATAGCCTCAGGTAAAGCTGATTTGATCGGAATGGCAAGAAGCTCACTTTCTGATCCTGAAATGCCCAATAAAGCAAAAGAAGGCAGATATGATGAAATCAATCGTTGTATTGCCTGCGGACAAGGTTGTGCAGGGGGGCTAATGAGCAAAGGACACATCGGTTGTCTTGTAAATCCTGTTACAGGTCAGGAAACGGAGTTGGCTATAGAGCCAGCAAAGGTAACAAAGAAAGTTTTTGTTGTAGGAGGCGGTGCTGCCGGTATGGAAGCAGCGATTGTTGCAGCAAAGAAAGGGCACGAAGTTCATTTGTATGAAAAGAGTGATGATTTAGGAGGCCAGTTCTTAATCGCAGCTGTTCCGCCTGCAAAGGGTGAATTTGCCTCGTTTGTTGTATGGCAAAAAAATCAGCTTAAAAAATTAAATGTCAATGTGCATATGAATACAGAGGTAACGGAAGAGATAATAAGAAAAGAAAAACCAGATACAGTCATAAATGCGACTGGTGCAGAACCAATAGTTCCAAACATCCCGGGAAAAGACAGAGAGAATGTTTTCCTTAGTAATGAAGTACTAAAAGGCAGTGTTTCTCTCGGTAGGAATGTTATTGTAATCGGAGGCGGAATGGTTGGAGCTGAGCTTGCGAACCACTTAGCGGTTCATGAAAAAAAGGTTCGGATCATCGAAATGCAGACTGAAATAGCAAGGGATGAAATGCAGCCAATTCGTATGTTCATGATGGAAGAATTTAAAAAGAATCATGTTGAAATGTATGTGGATACAAAGGTGAAAGAGATTACAGAAGAAGGCGTAGTGGTTATTACGAAGGACGGAGAACAGTTATTAGGTGGTGCGGACTCCATTGTTCTTGCTCTGGGGTCAAAGCCGGTAGATAATCTTTCCGATAAAATAAAGGATTATGTACAAACAATCACCATTGGTGATGCGGTGAAAGTAAGAAAAGCAATTGATGCAATTGAGGAAGGCTATCGTGCGGCTTTAGCAATATAATATATATTAACACCAAGAGGTATTCCCTCTATTTATCAAGTATTTATTTTGTCAGGAAGCATCTGTTTCCGGTGGAAAGAACAAAAAAATAAGGTGTCAGCTAAAGACTGGTATAAAGTACGTTTAAAAAATTGGAAGGTACCCAGGCTACCATAGAAAGAGGGTGTCGTAAAATCGCTTCAAATTATAGTGATTTTGCGACACCCTCTTTTGCCGTGCGCCGTGTGCTAGCGAAGCTGAAGCACGGCAGTCGGCGAACTCACATGTCATAATCTAAGTCTTCGGAAGGAAGAATCATCACAGCTTGTTAGGATGGGAATATTTTTCTTTACGAAATTGATTTGGAGTCTTAACATATTTGTTTTTAAAAAGTCGAATAAAATGTTCTACATTATGATAACCGACAGCTTCAGAAACATCTTCCACCCGAAGATTACTGGAGCAAAGCATTTTCCGCGCTTTTTCCAATCTGATTTCCTGTAAAATATAACTAAACGATTTCCCGGTTTTTTGTGTAATGTATTTTGACAAGTAAGACTTAGATAGATGGAATTTCTCTGATATATCTGCAACTGTAATCCGCTCGCAGTGATTCTCAATATATTGTAGTATTTGAGTAATGCGATGATCGGATTTTGGGCAGGTTTGTTTGAGTTCAATGTTGGAGGCGTCACACCTTAATAAATAACACAATAAAATTTCAAAAAGATTATTCATGATATTTTGATAACCGATATTCTTATTGAAGTTCTCCAAATACATCTGAAAAAATACATTTTTGATTTCCTCATCCGATTTCATATGAAACAAAATGACACTTCCGGCATTTTGTAAATATAACGCATTTAAAAAAAATTCTGAAAGCAGACTGCTTCCCGTTAAACACCGAAAAAACTCCTGGTGGAAGGTGCTTTTGCGGACAATCATTTGTAATGCGATGGTATGCTCCCTAACTTGAGGACAATGAAGCGTGCCGGGTGAAATAAGGCAAATATCACCGGATTGTAAGGGGATGCTATTTCCTCCGATATCAATATCCATACTATGATCTACAATATATACAATCTCAAAAAAGTTATGTATTGCAGAAAGATAAGGCATATATCGGCAGTACTTTTCGATGGAAATAGAAGCTTCCTGATTATCCCACATGGACTCTTCGCCTTCAAACTCTGCATAAGCCTTTGGTAATAGTTCCTCTAAATATATTCTGGATTTTCTTAGCTCAGCCGGGTTATATTGCTCTAGAAAACTTCTTAAAGCCTCCTTATCTTGGTGTATCAAAGAATATTGCTGATAAAAAAGCTCCTGATCGTTATATTTTCTTAAATGCTCCATCACTTCACTTTTTACTAAGATATTGTTATACATTAAATGATATCCTCTAATAATCTGTTAATTGCATTTGACAAGGCATATGCGGAAGCTTTAATAATATCAACATTCATACCCACACCCCAGTATAGTTTCTCCTCTTTACGAATTCCAATATAAGCGGAAGCTAAGGCCGATGAATTTCTACCCATGGAATGTTCTTCATATACCTCCAAATCATATTGGATAGAAAAATGTTCCTTTAAAGCATTGCTGATGGCATCAAGGCTGCCTGATCCATAACCCTTTACACTTATTTTACTATCATCCTGCAATATAGTCAGGAAGGCTTCATTGGCTTCTTCTATATTAACTTTGATATGTTCAATTTTAAAGCTGGGGAAGAAATTAACATATTGCTGTTCGAAGATCTGATATATTTCGTCAATGGATAATTCTTTGTTTCCTCTATCAGATACCTTCTTTACCAAATATCCAAATTCCTCATTCATCCGGTAGGGCATATGGATACCATAAGCATTTTCCAATAGATAACCTATGCCGCCTTTTCCAGATTGGCTGTTAATACGGATTACATCGGTCTCATAATTTCTTCCTATGTCAGATGGATCTACTGGAATATAGGGCACATCCCACTTCTCGCTTTTATCTTTTTCACGATATTTCATACCTTTAGAAATTGCATCTTGATGAGACCCTGAAAAAGCTGTAAAAACAAGGGAACCGGAGTAGGGCTGCCGCTCAGAAATTGACATCTTTGTCAAACGTTTATAAGTAGTACAGATTTGATCCATATTACTGAAATTCAATTCCGGATTTACACCCTGGGAATACATATTCATGGCTACTGTAATTAGATCAACATTTCCTGTACGTTCGCCATTTCCGAAAAGAGTACCTTCCACACGCTGTGCACCAGCTAACATTCCAAACTCCGCATCACAAACACCACAGCCTCTGTCATTATGCGGATGAATGGATAATACAACAGAATCTCTATCCAATAGATTACGGTTGATATACTCCAATTGACTGGCATAGATGTGAGGCATAGCATTTTCAACGGTTGTTGGGATATTAATATTGGCTTTATGATGAGGTGTTGGCTTCCAAATTTCCAGAACACTGTTGCATATGTCAAGGGCATACTCCACCTCTGTTCCCGGAAAACTTTCAGGACTATATTGAAAATAGAAATCTCCCTTTGTTTTTTCAGCCAGCTTTTTAAACAAAATAGCACCGTCAACAGCCAGCTTTTTAATATCCTCCTTTGATTTTTGAAATACCTGTCTGCGCTGAGCTTCGGACGTTGAATTATACAAATGTACAATCGCTTTTGGAACACCATCCAGTGCTTCAAAGGTTCTGCGGATAATGTGCTCTCGTGCTTGGGTTATTACTTGAATCGTGACATCTTCAGGGATCATTTTGTTTTCAATCAAGGTTCTTAAAAATTGATAATCCGTTTCCGAAGCAGCTGGAAAGGCTACTTCGATTTCTTTAAAGCCGATGTCTAATAACATTTGATACATTTCAAGTTTTTCTTGTAATGTCATTGGAATAGGCAAAGCTTGATTTCCATCTCTTAAATCCACGCTGCACCATATCGGTGCTTTTTCAATTGCCTCTTTTTTTACCCAATCATAAGAGATTACAGGGGGTAAAAAGAATTTTTTCTCATATTTCTGATGATTATACATAACACATTCCTCCCTAATGAAAATAAAAAAAGCCTCACATCTCCGGCAATCTGCCAGGAGACGAAAGACTTGATCTTACGCGGTACCACTCCGATTCATAACACTTAAGTTATACACTTTTCCAGATACGGGCACGAATGCCTTATATCCTCCCAATATAACGGTAGGTTTCCGTTCTTAGCTACTCTATCATTTTTAATAAAAAAGATTCAATTTGACTAAGACTGCTCAAAGGTGAGTTCCCTGTATTCCTTCTATTGCTTCGCATCAACCAGCAACTTTCTGAAACCAGTTTACAGATACTAATCCTTTTCTTTGCATGTTCAATATTTGTTTTTCTTATAATAGCAGATGTGTAGTGAACTGTCCAGTGAGAGCGATATCTTTTTGAATTGATGTTTTATGTTCTTAATCTATTGCTTTTGCTTGTGAAAATCTTTAAGCTATATTATAAAGAAATTTTTTCAAAAATTAAATCATCTCACTGTAACATAATGCAATCTTGTTTGTTATATGATTGAAGGCAGATGAAGGAGAGGGAAGGAACATGGACAATCGAATTATTTCCAAATTATATACGACCTATGGAAAAGAACTCTACCTGTATCTTTACTCCCTTTGTCGCAACCGTTCTCTGGCAGAAGATTTAATGCAGGAAACCTTTTTAAAGGCGATGCTATCCTTAAATGAAACACACACCAATATGAGAGCATGGCTGTATATGGTTGCACGAAATCTCTGCTTTAATCGGCTGAAACAGGAAAAACGAAGCTCTTCCCTGGAAGCAGCTGACAGTGAATGGCTCATCGACGAGTCCGCTGATACCCTGGGGATGATATTACGGGAAGAGCGTATTCAGCATTTGTATCAGGCTCTGTCTAAGTTAAAGGGGCAAAAGAAAGAAATTCTGCTGCTGCAATATTTTGGAGGCCTGTCACAGAAGGAAGTGGCAGAGGTTCTTAAGCTTACACCAGAAAATGTACGTGTGATATCCTACAGAGCCAAACGGGAATTAAGATTATATATGGAGGAGGATGAAAAGTGACATATCGTGAGCTTATAGAGTTATATAAAAGAGATGAACTGGAAGAAGGAAAAAAGCTTGAGGTCGAAGCGGAGATCGAGAAGCAGGAGGCGATCAGCGATTATTTATACGAAAGGGTGGAGCTTCCTGCGCTAATTGAGACTTCGGAGGAAAACGACCTTTTCCCCTCAGAGGCTCAGATGAAGCAAGAGCTTGACTTTACAAAGCTGGTAAGGCGCTCTATTCGTAAGGCCTTTATAAAGATGGGCTTTGTCGTCGGTCTTGTACTCTTTGTTATTATTTTGTTTGCACAACTAGTTTTACCCAGGGTGGTATCCGAATTTTATTATAATCCCGGGAAAAAGATTACAGAGAACTTAAATCAGATGGGTTTTGACTTAATGGTTTATACAAATCTAACGATGCCCGGCAGCTACCGGGACAGCGTGACAGTGGATGAGAATGGGTATGGTAATTATGATATCTGTATTAATCAGGAGGTAAGCTATGATGGCCGATTTACTAATTTACCTGGTAAGATTGAGCGAGGAAAGCTGACCTTGTATGATGTTAATGTATTAAGACGTCCGACAGGGAATGCCTTTGCCTGGTTTCAGATGAAAGGAAGTCCTTCGGATTCACTTCGAGATTTGGTGGCATCAGGGCAGCAGTCTTTCGGCGCGGCAGGAACACCAAAGGATGCAGCAGCGTCGCTTCATAAACTGGAGGATAATACGAAGTATAATGCATATATCACGCTGGATCGGATGATGAGTTACCCGGATTTTATCAGCTTTTTAAAGAAGAATGACATCTCAGCGGCAGAGGTTTGGTGCGCAGTATATACCAATGGGGGAAAAGAAGCGACTGAGGGAAATGAAACCAATGGGGAGCGAATGATTATTGATAATCTGGGCTTTACCTGTACGCTCGCAAGAGTATTCTCCATTGACTGGGATCGGGAGATGTATCCTAATCTTCTGCTTGCAGAGGATGCACAAGCGAAGGATTCTGGATGGGGGGAATTAGAAAAGAATATTTTACGGGAAGACTATATGCAGACTCATTTTGTAAGCATGCTGCGTTATATGGCAGACCAGAAGGACTTCTTAAAGATGATGCAGGAAAGCCCGGAGTTGTTAACCGGTGCAGCAGAATATATAGAGAAAAATGGGTTGCAGATCTACGGTTATGCAGTGCTCGCAGATAAGGAGGAATTGCTTAAAATAAATCAATTTGATGAGGTGTATGAAATTTATACGGTTCCAAATCAATAGAAAGAAATCGGATATATATTGATTAAATGTTAAATGATAAGACAAGGAATACCAGGTATCTGAGTAGCAGAAGCGTTCAGATACCTGGTATTCCTTTTCGGTTTTGTATACGATTACAGAGGCTTAGCCGTTAATTGCTTTTGCTAACTGATCCAGCGCCTGCTTTAAGATATCTCTTGGGCAGGCGATATTGATGCGTTCAAATCCATAGCCGCTTTTCCCAAACATCTGTCCGGCATCCAGCCATAGCTTCGCCTTATTCACAATCAGCTCCTTCATCTCCTTATGGGACAACTGCAAAGCGGAGAAGTCCAGCCAAACTAAATAGGTTCCTTCCGGCTCTACCAGCTTTACCATAGGTAGATTTTTTGTTAAATATTCCCTGATGAAATTCAAATTCTCATACAGGTAAGCTCTTAATTCCTCTAACCAGGGTTCTCCATACTGGTAAGCAGCCTTGCAGGCAATAAGACCAAGAGTGTTAAGCTGGCTGTAGCCACTGCGATCCAGCTCGGCAATAAATTGATTACGAAGCGCGGGATTCTGAATAAAAATATTGGAGACCTGTAAGCCTGCCAGATTAAAGGTTTTGCTGGGGGCAGTACAAGTGATTGTATTTTGTCCAAAAGCTTCCTTTATGCTTGCGAATACCGTATGCGAAAATCCAGGGTAAGTAAAATCACAATGAATTTCATCCGATACTACAATTACATTATGCTTGAGACAAATCTCGCCCATGCGGGTTAGTTCATCCGCAGTCCAAACTCTGCCCACGGGATTTTGAGGATTGCATAAGATAAATAGTTTAACCTTCTTCTCTAGTATCTGTTGCTCAAAATCCTCATAATCGATGGAATAGGAGCCATCTTGATATACGAGCTCATTAATCACTAAGTTTCGTTTGTTGAGCCGTATGGTTTCTTCAAAGGGGTAGTATACCGGCTGTTGAATCAAAACCCCATCCCCTTCCTGGGTGAACGCCTTGACAGCAAGGGCGATGGCGAATACAACACCGGGCGTCTTAACCAGCCATTCTTCTTTGGTATCCCAGCCGAAATGCTTCAGGAACCAGGCATGTATTGTTTCAAAGTAGTCCTTCTTCACTTCGGTATATCCAAAAATGCCATGGGCAACTGCCTGGGAAAGAGCCTCCAGTACCTCAGCAGGAGCCTGGAAATCCATATCAGCGACCCAAAGCGGAAGAACATCCTCCGGTCTTCCACGTTCTACTGCAAAATCATATTTCAAAGAATTCGTGTTTTTGCGGTCTATTATTTTGTTAAATTCATATGTCATTGAAATACCTTTCCTTTCCCTTTTTTCCTTACAGTTTAATATGACTTAGTCAGCAATTGCCTGCTCTAAATCGGAAATCAAGTCATCAATATGCTCGATACCCACAGAAA
This sequence comes from Bacillota bacterium, assembly GCA_023392995.1. Lineage (GTDB taxonomy): Bacteria > Bacillota > Clostridia > Lachnospirales > Lachnospiraceae > Mobilitalea. The sequence continues at coordinate 333 of JAEWMZ010000410.1, read as the reverse complement.
GTCGAAGGAGAAGGTTATTAATACCCTTTTGTTCCCGAATATCCTCAGGAATATCCGCATGGGTTTGAAGCATCGGATAAGTAATCAAACTCTCCACCCCGCCTAAGCTTTCCGCATATTGAATCAGCTTTACCTTATTTAATATATTAACAGCTGTTTCTACTTTGTCAACATGAAAAGAGATCATACTGCCAAAGCCGCGGGACTGTTTCTTATTAATTTCGTAGCCTGGATGGGAGGGAAGACCAATGTAGTAGACTGATGTCACCTTCGTCTGTTGTTCCAGCCAGTTAGCAAGAACGAGAGCATTCTTTTGCTGAGCTTCCATACGGA
>JAEWMZ010000388.1 GCA_023392995.1 Bacillota bacterium | reverse complement strand
GCTATGTATTTATAATTCAGTATATTGTAGATGGGAGTTCCCTGTGCCATAAATACCATTAACAATGATACATATCCCCCGGAATAAGCAAGCAATAACGTCGTTGCTTGTGTTCCGATAGCTGCACGCCCAACGTTAATACCGGAACGGGCAGCTTCCCTCCAGCTGATCTCCGGTCTGTGCTCTACCACCTCCCATACCGAGGAGGTAATATCCACTGCCAAATCCATGACTGCTCCGGAGGACCCGATAAAAATACTTGCCATAAAAATCTTCGTTAAATTCAAGTGGGAATACCCGCTATAAAGCAGGCTTTCCGAATAGGGCATAACCGCCCCATGAATATTGTACATTCCCGTAAACAATATCCCAAGGATAGCTGTCATTCCAATCCCAATGATAGAACCGAGACTTGCTGCAAAAGCTCTTCGATCTGCCCCGTATACAAGCACTATGGTAATCACCGTCAGCACCATACATACGAAAAGTCCCAGAATGACCGGATTAAATCCCTTTAAGTAACAAGGAACCAGTACCTTCCAGATCATAAGTACCGTAATGGCAAAGGACAGTACTGTCCTTACCCCGCTGGCACCGGCATATGCGATTAATAGTATCACAAAGACACCGGCCAGAAGCAGCTCTTTACTTAGCCGGTAATGATCAATCATACTAATTGAATTAATTGTTTCTCCCTCATAGCTGACTAATACCTGTGCCTTATCGCCAATCTCAAACATTTTATCCTGCTCTAGCGAGCCGTTTAGCATATTTACTCCATCAACGACCTTATCCTTAAATTTTCCTCCGAGAAGCTTTACTTTGCATCTTTGCTCTCCGGTATGGATTAGTCCGGTACTAATTAGCATGCTATTATCTACTGCGATTATTTTACCTACGGTACGATCTGCACCCCGATAGGTCACTGCATCTTCATACCCGGTTGGCAAAAATAATAGTATCATTGTAAGAAAGATACTAACGAACACTGATATGATAGATATTATTCTTTTTTTACTCAACATGCTGCTCCTTTACCACGTTATCATTTTATCTTTTATTACAAGACTGTTAAACTTTACTGCCAGATACAGACTCTTCCCCCTTAAGTCTGTATCTGACAGCGAACACCCCAATGAAAGAATATTTCTTACTTTACTTTAGTAAGCTTTGCAACATTATTATAGATATCTGTATTATCATAGTAACCTTCGAATAACTCTGAGCCATTTCCAATTGCAAAGACAGGAACCGGCAAACCGGTATGAGAATAGGAGGTAAAGTCAATACCCGATTTGTTATTCAAGATATGTGTGATTGTTACCGTCAGTGGCTCGTAGCTGCCGTATAATACATATTCCTTCTGATCCAACTGCTTAACGCCTTTCATGGTCATCTGATATGCATCGTTTAATTTGTTGTATTCATACTCTGTCAATATCAGGTTCGGATTTGTTGCAGAAGTTGCTTTACTTTTCTCAGCTAAGCCAAAATACTTTTGGATGTCAGCTAATACCGTATTAAAGCTTATATTATTCTTTTTATAGTCTGTTACGAATTGAGCATCATATTTTGCGTAGGACATCTTCTGATTCTCTAGATTTGTCAGGTAGGTATCGTAATTTGTTCCGGCAAAGCCGATGGTTAATCCGCCTGTTTCATGGTCACCGGTAACTAAGATTAAGGTTTCCTTCGGATGTTTGTTATAAAACTCAATTGCCGTATCCACTGCATCGCCTAGTGCTGCAGTATCATGAATGGTGGAGGCAGCATCATTGGCATGACATGCCCAGTCAATCTTTCCGCCTTCTACCATCATAAAGAAGCCCTTCTGGTTGTCCAGTACTTCAATTCCCTTCTCCACATAGTCATCAAGATGCCATTCATTATTTGCTGCATCAATTTCATAGGACATAGAGCCGGAATCTGCTAACTTTTCTGAGATTACTATGGATTTATTCGATCCCGCTTTTAATTGCTCCGCATCCTTTTGCGTTGTAACTACCTGATAGCCCGCCTTCTTGGCAAGCTCATAGAGACTGGTCTTATCCTTATTGTTACCGGTTGATTTTAATAATTCTCCGCCTGCAAAGTAATCAAAGCCGCTGTCTATCATCTCGAGACCAATTTCATAGTAATTATTCCTGGAGGCTTGATGTGCGTAGAATGCTGCCGGAGTTGCATGGTTTATATTAACCGAGCTAATGATTCCTACTTTATATCCCAGCTGTTTCTTTAGCTTCTCCGCTATTGTTTCATAGGCTATCGTAAAGGTGGTATCCATATTAATGGTTCCGCTGTAGGTTTTATGTCCGGTTGAAATCGAGGTAGCCGTAGAGGCTGAATCCGGGCAGAAGGAAGTGCTGTCAAAGGTCTGAGCTGACCCTGCAACCGGAAAATTCATAAAGCTCAGTGCTTGCGGTTTTACCCCGCCCTTTGAGCCTGTTGTTCCCAGATAATAGGAGGTTGCCTGAATCTGAGGATAGCTCATACCATCCCCGATAAAGAGGAAAATGTATTTGGGAGCAGCTGTTCCTGTTGATTTTACTACTTTGCTGATGCTCGTCCGGCTTATGGAGGCATTTGCATTGTTATAACGGGTAGGAATGACGATAGTCGCCGTGATGAGTAATACTACCAGTAATGCACTTAGAACTCTTTTGGTTTTACCTTTCATAATTCATTCTCCTTAAGATATATTGATAATTACATATCAACTATAACAAAGCATATGTAAATTTTTCCAGCATGTCATTGTTAATCTTTTGTTAATCTTATGTAAATACACGAAATACACTTTAACAAGAGCTTCATTATAATAAACTCTTGGCTATTTCTATATCATGGCCATGTAGAAAACATTATAAATGCAACTACTAGCTTGCGCCGCCCTTGAGGTTTTTCCTGCCTTTGCTTTATCCCATAATTCCTTCCAAAACCCTTCCATAATCCCTCCCATAATCCCTCTTGACATCACAACGCTAAAGTGGTATATTTCTAACATAATGTTAGAATTATACCACTTTAGGAGGAGTTATATGAAGATGAACAAATTAGGCTTTTTATCCCTGCTTGCAATTCCTGGTATGATCGGTATCCTTACAGAACACAAGGAACTCACGAGCTTTTTGGTATTTGCATATTATATCCGCTATTTCTTTGTAACACCGGATGAAATGTTTCAGCAGAATGTAAGAATTGCCGCAAGCATCGGCTTTTTTTCTGGAATTGGAGCCACCGGCATTGCTATCCTTCTTCGGCTGCTGTTACCTGCACTTATCTCTAGTAATATAGCACTGGCAGCCTGTTACGTAGTCTCCATGTTTTGCTTTACGCTTGCCCTTGTCATTCTTGAATTCAAAGAGCTGCGGGGGTGTTAAGAATGGCTTTCATTACAAAAATGCGTGAATATAGGGCAAAGCAGAATATGACTCAGGATGAACTTGCTGAACTGGTAGGAGTAAGACGCGAAACCATTATTAACTTGGAAAAGGGACGCTATAATCCCTCGTTAAAGCTGGCCATGGACATTGCTAAAGTTTTTTCCTGTACTGTGGAGGATCTATTTATTTTTTATGAGGAGAAGTAAGGTTGAAAAAATAAAAATTAACGAACGAAGGGAGGCCAGGTCCATGCCAGCATTTTCATAACGATTTGTGCGATAAGGGACCTGGACATAAGAATGAAACGATTTGTGCGATTTTGTGATAAGATAAAATACCTTGGCCTTTTGGGCTTGCCAAGCTTAATTTTTGATAACCGTATCTTTACTATTCTATGGTTATTCTGGCTGTTTGGCTTTGTTGGAATTTTTTATAACTTTCCTGTATTTCTTCAGTCCCTGAAACAATGTTGGGGTATGCTGGCAGTCCCCATCCGTTATGGCAACCGTATCCCAAGTGTAGAAAATCACAAAAATACGGTAACCTACTCTCTGCCCTTCCAGGGCACCTGGACCGTAGTTAACGGCGGTCCCCATAAGGCATCTTCCCATTCCTGGGATATCCCGACCCAACGATACGCTTACGACTTCTTAATTCTGGATGAAAAAGGACACAGCTTCCAAGGTGATGCTACAAAAGCCTCCAATTATTACTGCTATGGCAGAGAGGTGCTTGCACCTGCGGATGGTGTGGTGATCGAGGTTAAAAACGAATATTCTGACAGTCTTATCGCCGGTAACGGTCAGGTTGACTGCTCCGCCCATGATCTGCGGGGCAACTACCTGCTTATTCGCCATGCCAAAGAAGAATACAGCCTGCTTGCTCATTTAAAACCGGGCAGTATCTGCGTGAAGGCCGGTGACGAAATAAAGCGAGGACAACAGCTTGCACTTTGCGGTAATTCGGGTAACAGCTCCGAGCCTCACCTCCACTTTCATCTGCAGGACGGAATCAGTCTATTTACTTCTGCCGGGCTTCCCATTGAATTTTCTAATATCAATGTGGCTCACGCGCCAAATTATAGTACTTATGATTCCCGCTCAGCTCTGACTGATACCTCAATCAACGAGAAATATATACAGAGAGGACAGGATGTTTCAAACTTATAGATTTATAAAAAGACTTGTATTTCGTCTTATTATCTGGACTTATTATTAGAACATATTTTTTACAATTGCCCAAAACCTGATTCAGCTTTACACAACTTAAAATCAATCTCTACAGAATCTTGCTCTATTTGAAGAAATAAATTTGTTATACTTATCCTTAGATGTTAGTTCTATATTTCTAAAAATGCTTAATTCAAATGGGAGACAGTAACAATTACCATCTTGTTGTCTATACTATGTCCCATCACTTTAGATAGCCCCTAAAATAAGCACCGCCCGTCATCCCAAAGATGACGGGCGGTGCTTATTTTATTCCATTAAATCTTATTGTTTCTCTGCTTTCATATCATCTTCCAGGCTGTTCATAACAAGTTCTTCCTCCGGAAGTTTCATAATTCGTACCTGCTCTGTCATCTTATTTCTAGTCTCCAATACGTCGAATTGATAGCCCTGATAAATCAAGGTCGCCTGTTCACCGTCAGCGGGTATTCGATCCATTAAGGAGATTAATAATCCATTTAACGTATCAAAATCATCATTATGAAGAACAATGTTTAACTCTTCTTCTAATTCCTCAAGACTTATGGAGCCCTTTACCGTAATACTCTTCTCATCCGCGGAAATGATCAGGCTCTCTTCCTCATCATACTCATCCTGAATATTTCCTACGATTTCTTCCAATAGGTCTTCCAAGGCCACCAAGCCTGCTGTTTGCCCATACTCATCAATTACGATTGCCATATGAATGTTCTTTGACTGCATATCGTGAAGCAGAATATTAATATTTTGAGTATCAGGCACAAAATACGGTTCTCTGGCGATCTCCTTAATGGGTTTGTTCTTTTGTTCATCGGATATGTAGGCTCCTATGACATCCTTCATATGAAGGATACCAATCATATTATCTCTGTTATCTTCGTAAATCGGATATCTGGAATAATTTTCAGACAGCATAAAATGCAATGCTTCTTCCACTGACATTTCCGTATCTATCGCTACGATTTTCTTTTTCGGAGTCATAATATCCTGAGCTTCTTTATTATTAAAGCCCATAATATTCGAAATCATCTCCACCTTATCAGCATCCAGAACACCCTGCTCCTGTCCTTCATTTACCATAGATATGATTTCTTCTTCGGTGACATTATCCGTTAAATCAAAGGGCTTGATACCAAAAATCCGTAGCATCAGGTTTAATAAGGCTTCCAGAAGCCAAGCCACAGGATAAAACACGAATCCAAGGAAACGGATAATTCCAACCATCCTATATGCAATTACTTCCGCATACTTTGTTGCAAATCTTCTTGGAATGATCAAACCAAATAGTACTGTGATATATACCAGTAGCACAGTAAATAAGATATAGTAGATTGGTTTAATAATTGCAAAATTAACAGCTAATCCACTATTCACTGTAGATGCTTCAATGGTGGGTAAGAAGTAGGAAAAAAACGTCATACCAATTACCACACTGATAAAGCTTTGCAGCAGCTCCATAACATTTAGATATCTGCTTGGCTTTTCAATGATCTTAAGAAGCTTTTTTGCACTCCCTTGACCACCGTCTGCTTTTCTTTTTACATTACTCTCGCTCACATTACTAATAGCATTCTTCGCGCAGACAATTAATGCATTAAATAGAATCAGCAATAAGATAATTATCATTCCCGAGAAGGGACTGTCATCGCCCATTGTATGATCTTTACTCCTTTTTTCTTATGGTATTTATTTATAATATGTATCTAAAGAAAAGCTGATGATTAATGCTTTATCAATTTTCTTTAATACATCCCTGTCCAAATGACACACTTTTTCTTTTAGGCGAGATTTGTCAATGGTACGCACCTGCTCCAGCAGTATGACGGAGTCCTTGACAATTCCATATTTATCAGCATCCAGTTCAACATGGGTTGGCAGCTTTGCTTTATTCATCTTCGAAGTTATCGCTGCACAAATTACGGTTGGACTATGCTTGTTGCCAGTATCATTTTGAACAATCAGAACCGGTCTGACACCGCCCTGTTCGGACCCGACTACCGGTCTTAAATCCGCATAGAAGATATCTCCTCTTTTTATGACCACTTTATTCACACTCCAATATTAGGCTTAACTTTATTATTGCCAATTTTTTCGTGTGTATACCATGCTGTTAAAGTTCCATGGTATTTAACACCTTGTGCTATGTTGTGCACTTATTTTTCTGAGGCACAAGTAAATGTAAAGACAGTCTAATATTAATATGTGCTTATCCTAAGCTTCATATTTTCACGAAGGTATATTCCACGGGTGATCACAAAAAAATCTTACCCGATTAATAGAACAAGCGAAATCCAGAAAATCAGTAAAGACAATTCCTTGTTACCACTTATTCCGTCTCCTGAGAGCTTTATTCCAATTCCGTATAAACTCTTGGAATTCTCTTACCTACCGTACAAACCAGCTCATAGGCAAAAGAGTGCGACCATATAGATAATTCTTCTGCCGAAATGTTGGCCTCGCCGTCTCTTCCCAGCAAAGTAACACTATCACCCTGTTTAACCTCCGGCAAATCAGTAACATCCACCATGAATTGATCCATACAGATGCGTCCAACAATTGGTGCAAACCTGCCATGTATAATTACCTTTCCATAATTAGAAAGATTTCTGGAATACCCATCGGCGTATCCGACCGGAATTGTAGCGATCCTTCTCTTCTCCTTGGTAACATAAGTTGCACCGTAGCTGATTCCTTCTCCGGCCTCTACGTCCTTGACATAAATCACATGGGTTTTTAACTCCATCGCCGGTATAAGTTTGATTTCATTCTGATCAACCATATCCGAGGGATAGATGCCATAGGTAGCAATACCACACCGAACCATATTAAAATATGCTTGCGGAAATTCAATAATTCCTGCACTGTTTGCAATATGCTTAATCGGTATCATAATCTGCTCTTTTTCTAACCTGGCAGCAAACTTTATGTATCGTTCCAACTGGTTCAAGGTACTTGCTTTATCTGTTTCGTCTGCTCTTGCAAAATGTGAATACAAGCCTTCCACTTCAATGCCCGGTAACGCTGCAATGCGTTTGATCTCTTCTAGACTGTTTTGCGTATCGGAAAATCCGATTCGGTTCATTCCCGTATCCAGCTTAATATGAATTTTTGCTGTTTTACCCTGCTTTATGGCTTCCTCTGACAAAGCCAGCGCCATCTCATACTGGAACACAGTCTGTGCTACTCCGTAATATACAACCTGATCATATTGTTCTTTTGGTGTATAGCCCAGAATTAAGATTGGGTTATCGATACCTGCTTCTCTAAGTTCAACTGCTTCTTCAATAATTGCTACTCCAAAAGCATCAATTTCTCCGCTTTTACCAAGGGCTTTTGCAAGAGGCACCGCTCCATGCCCATAAGCATCGGCTTTAATAATGACCATTAGTTTGGTCTTATCCTTCAGTTTTTTTCTCACTTCTAAAAGATTATGCTGAATTGCATTTAAGTTTACACTTGCCTGTACTCTATAGTAAGGACTATCCTTTTGTTCCTTCTGTTTTACTTTCATAATATTATCGCTAGCCTTTCCCTGTGTCTGATCCATGTTAAAAATCATGGAAAATATCCCCTCAGGCTCTTACCTGTTTCAGTACCACCTCAAGGGACCCTATGATATCACTCGCCATCAAGGAATATACTCCTTTTTCTTCTGCCGCAGCATCACCTGCCAGACCATGAAGATACACGCCCAGACAAGCAGCATCATATTCCTTCATTCCCTGGGCAATGAGCGCCGCAATGATTCCAGAAAGCACATCACCACTACCGCCGGTAGCCATGCCATTATTGCCGGATAAATTAATATAACGCTTTTCCTCCTGCACTACCAAAGTTCTGGCATCCTTGATCGCGTATATCAACTTATTATTATAAGAACATTGTTTCGCAGTGTCAACCAAATTATTGGAAACTTCTGATACAGAACGATCCATTAACCTGGCAAGCTCCAATAGATGGGGTGTTAAGATCGTGTTTTCCTTTAACCTTGCGGTTAATTCAGTCCAGCGATCTGCGGCAGCCTTCTCCTTCCGGCTCTCTTCCTGCTGCACTATATTCTTCTCTTCATCCGGTACAGGAATCTCTTTGACCTCAGCCATCTGGTTAAGCTTTCGCGCTAATAGATTAATCGCATCTGCATCAATAACCAAAGGTACCTTCGCCTTATCAAGTACAAAATTCACCAGTTCCTGTGCAGCTGCCGTCAGTCCGAGACCAGGCCCAATCACAATAACGGAGGCCCATTCCAGTTCCTGTTGAAGTTTAAGGTGCATCTCCTCTTCCGGCTTCTCTTCATCATATGCAGAAAACAATGCCTCTGGTAATTGAGTTTGGAGAATCAGACGGTTTGTTTTGGAGGTCAAGATTTTTACCAGGCCTGCTCCTGTGCGGTAAGCTGCTTTAGCCGAAAGATATGCAGCTCCACTCATACCCTCACTGCCTGCAATGACAAGCACCTTTCCAAAACTACCTTTGTGACCGTCTTTTTTTCTATCTGGAAGCCGAAGTAAGTCAGCAGGCTCAAAATAAGTAAATTCAGGCTTAACCTGTTCTATGGCGAGCTGTGGAAAGCCAATATCCGCTATTGTTAATTTGCCTGCATACTCTGTGCCCGGATAGAACATAAGACCAATCTTATTCTGACCAAAGGTAATGGTCTCATCCGCTTTTATTGCCACCTTCATTACTTTTGCGTTATCCGCAGATATTCCTGAGGGAAGATCAACCGAATAGATGTAATGATCTCCTTGGTTAATTTCATTGATTATCTCCTCCTGCTCACCGGATACCGGCTTTGATAGTCCAATGCCAAAAATAGAGTCAATAATAATATTATATTCAGATAGCTTGCTTCTGTTTTCCATTGGAATGCCAATTCTTTTGGCAATTTCAAGCTGCGCTTTCATTGCATCAGAAACCTTTTTTTCGTCGCCTATAAAAAGAATAGCAACATGATAGCCCTGTAAATACAGAATCCTACCTGCTGCAACTCCATCTCCGCCATTATTTCCTGAGCCGCAGACCGCTAAAATATGGTCTGCTTTATCAATTCGTGTCTGCATCACTGCAACGACTTCCTTCGCTGCCCGCTCCATTAATACGAAAGCAGGGATTCCTGCTTCCTGTATGGTATATTCATCAATTTTCTTCATTTCTTTTGAATTTACTGCATATCTCATACCATATCTCCCTTATAGAGGGCTGTGAGCTCCTCGCTGTCAGCTCTTACTTCTGCCTAAGGCTTTGGAATCCGTTTACTGTGGATTAGCCTCGCCAACTACGAATGCGTTAGCAAACTCCTTTGTATTGGATATAGAAACATGTATGCTAGTGATCCCCTGCGCCTGCGCCTGCTTCCGCGCCTTCCCGTAAAGCTTTACAAAAGGCTTTCCCAGGTCATCTCTCAGTACCTCAATATCCTTTAGCTCAAACCCACGAAAACCGGTTCCGAACATCTTGGCTACCGCCTCTTTTACGGCAAAGTTATCCGCAGCTTTTTTCTGATCCGTTTGGATCAGTTCAATCTCTGCTTCCGTAAAATACCGCCACAGAAAATGTTCTTTTTGACAGGCCTGTACTACACGGTGTACTTCCACCAAATCCACTCCAATTCCGGTAATCACATGAACCTCCCTAAATATGCTCAGCGAAGAGCCTTTCCTATCAATTTTATAATATTTCCTTCCATAAAATTGATACATTAGGCAATTGCGAAACAATACAATAATTTAAGTTTCTGAGTTACGCAATTACCCAAATTGATACATCAATTCTTATTATTCATATTATACTCTTTGTCAAAGAGCTCCATAAGCTCCGGCCCCAATACATCGTGCATATAGGTATAGATCTGTGTATTATTGACCTCCAAATCCTGTTTGAGAAGTATCTTATGCTTCAGCTCTTCCCGGATACTATTAATCCAGTCAGCAACCTCTTTTAGCTCCGCCTTATTCTTTTCCAGACGCTCGTAGAACAGGGTAACACTCTCCGCCATCAAAGCCTCATTCACATCCTTAATCTGATACGGTAACTCTCCTAATTCATCCATGGCCTGCTCTATTTTTTCATTCAACTCTGTAATGAACTGCTTATTCTTACTTAGCTTTTTATCCTTTTCCCGTCCGGCTCCGTCCTTGCTGATATCCATATTAGCCATGATTTCTTTCATCAGATTATTCTTTAGCTTTTTCATATCCTTGATATCATTGACTAATTTGCCTTGCCGTTTCAGAAGGTCATTCACCTGCTGCTCTAGTTGCTTTATTGCAGAAGTCTTCTCGTCCTCGGTAAATATCTCATGCCATCGCCCGTCCAGGGTTAGAATCGGTAATTTTTTATTTCTTACTAAACTATGAAATTCGCTCTGTTTTTCTTTCTTTGCCATAGGCGAAATGTTCCGACCCTTTCCATCCAAATTTGTAGTTTTTATTATTTATTTCTCTTTCAATAAAATCTTACTACAAATTATATATCGTACGAATTATAGCCTGTCATAACATATTCTTTGATAAAAATTAGACCTTTTTATCATCCTTCCCTGACAAACGATAAGAAAGCTTCATTAGGCTATCAGCCAAATGAACATTTTCCACCGTAACATCCTTCGGTAAATTAAGGTCTGTGGGTGCAAAATTCCAGATACCCTTTACTCCCCATTTTACCAAATCATTGGCAACGGCAGGCGCTTTTGTCTTTGGAACAGTAATAGCAGCAATATCTACTTTATTGTCTTTAACAAACTCCTCCAGTTCCTCGTTAGGACGAACCGTGATTCCTCTGATTTCTGTTCCGATCAGTGCCGGGCTTACATCGAAGATGCCTTTTACATAAAAGCCTCTGCGTTCAAAATCCGTATAATTTGCCAGTGCCTGTCCTAAATTACCGGCACCGATAATAACTACATGATACTTTGTATCTAATCCAAGAATTTTTCCAATTTCAGAATGAAGGTATTCTACATTGTAACCATACCCCTGCTGTCCAAAGCCGCCAAAATTATTAAGATCCTGTCTGATCTGGGAGGCTGTAACCCTCATTTTTTCACTTAATTCTTTTGAAGAGATACGTACAACATCCTTCTCTAATAGATCTCCCAAATAACGGTAATATCTCGGTAATCTATTTATAACTGCTTTCGAAATTTCTTTCTTGTACAATGATTCTCCTCCTATTTCTAAAAACCTGCCTCTTTTTGCAAGTCTTTCTTTACTCTAACAATAATTATATGCAATCGTTAAGAATAAGTCAATGTATTACAGTAGGATATCTTATGAGAAAAGTTATGAATAACAAAGTTTCAGCCCAATGACAATGCAGGAAAGTGTGTTACCTTACTTTACTTGTAAGAAATCCTATGTTAAAATTAACAACGGAATTATTATAAGAATAATAAAAACAAGAGAAGTTGGCATAGAAAGCAGCTGATTCCGATAACCTTTGTCATCATTAAAAGCTGAATTCTAATCACTATTCTTCGATCACAAGGTAAAAAAGTACCAGCTGTGAATTGTTCTCCTTTCTCACGAAAGGGACTTCTGCTGCTTGGCCTTAGGTTTCGGATTTGAACTATTCTCAGCTTCTCCAACTATCTTGAAATTAAGTGATATTATTATGTCCACGGAGGTTACTATGATTCTCGCTTGCAATAACATAAGTAAGGCTTTCGGCACAAACCAGATTCTAAAATCCATCTCTTTTCATGTAAATGACAAGGAAAAGGTTGCGATTGTTGGAATTAACGGTGCGGGAAAGTCTACCTTATTAAAAATAATTATGAAAGAAATGCCGGCTGATGACGGCGAAGTGATCTTATCAAAGGGAAGTACCATCGGTTATCTTGCCCAGCATCAGAACCTGTCCTCGGACAGCACGATCTATGAAGAAATGTTGACGGTGAAACAGGATGTTATTGATTTGGATGCGAACATCCGAGCCCTTGAGCTTGAAATGAAGCACGCCACTGGGAGTCAGTTAGATCAAATGTTAAATACCTATACCAGGCTTACCCACGAATTTGAGTCAAAAAATGGTTATGCCTATCAAAGTGAAGTCACCGGTATCTTAAAAGGTCTCGGTTTTATTGAAGATGACTTTGATAAAAAAGTAAATACCCTTTCCGGCGGTCAGAAGACCCGTATTGCCCTTGGAAAGCTTCTGCTCTCCAAGCCGGACATCATTCTGCTGGATGAGCCGACCAACCACCTGGATTTATTATCCATTGCCTGGTTGGAGACCTTCTTATTAAATTATAACGGAGCTGTCATCGTTGTTGCCCATGATCGGTATTTTCTGGACAAGGTAGTTTCCAAGATAGTCGAGCTGGATTTTTCAAAATGTCAAACCTTCGAAGGGAACTATTCGGACTATGCCCAGAAGAAGGCAATGCTTCAGAGTGCTATGTTAAAGCAGTACCTAAACCAGCAGCAGGAAATCAAGCATCAGGAGGAAGTCATCGCTAAGCTTCGCTCCTTTAACAGGGAAAAATCCATTAAACGGGCAGAAAGCCGGGAGAAGATGCTGGATAAAATCGAACGTGTTGACCGTCCGGTAGAGCACACCGAGATGCATTTTCATCTTGAACCCCGAGTGATGAGCGGAAACGATGTACTGGCAGTGACCGGTCTAGCAAAAGCCTATGAACATCTGACGCTCTTTCAGGACTTAAATTTTGAAATAAAACGCGGGGAGAAAGTTGCCATCATTGGTAATAATGGTACCGGCAAGACCACTATCTTAAAGATAATTAACGGACAGGTGGCGGCAGATGCCGGTCAGATTAAGCTGGGTTCTAAGGTTCATGTTGGCTACTATGACCAGGAGCACCAGGTACTTGCACCGGAGAAAACCCTTTTTGATGAATTACAGGATACCTATCCCAATCTGGATAACACCGCGATTCGCAACATTCTTGCTGCCTTCCTCTTTACGGAGGATGATGTATTTAAGCGGATTAAGGATATCAGTGGCGGAGAGCGGGGACGCGTCTCCCTGGCTAAGTTAATGTTATCCGAAGCGAATTTATTAATCCTGGATGAGCCTACCAACCACTTGGATATTACCTCCAAGGAGATCCTGGAAAATGCCATCAATCATTATAACGGCACTGTACTCTACGTGTCCCATGACCGTTATTTTATTAATAAAACTGCTACCCGTATCCTTGATTTAACGGAACAAACCCTGCTTAATTACATAGGAAACTATGATTATTATCTGGAGAAAAAGCCTGAGGTGGAAGCCGCTAACTTGGGTAGGACTGTCACAACTGCACCCGTTACTGCCGGTAAACCGGGCGCCTTTCCAACCGCTGCTTTTGCAGCTTCTTCCCCGTCAACTGCGGATACGGATACGGAAAACAAGCAGAACTGGCAGCAGCAAAAGGAAGAACAGGCACGCATACGCAAAAGAAAGAATGATTTGAAGAAGACGGAAGACGAGATTCATCAGCTGGAAGCACGAAATGATGAAATTGATGCTCTCCTGACGAAGGAAGAGATCTTTACCAATGTGCAAAAGCTCATTGAATTAAATGAGGAAAAGAAATCAATTGAAGACCGCCTGCTAGAGCTCTTGGAAGTATGGGAGGAGCTGGCTGCGGAAGAATAGCTATGCCTCGAAGAGGGGCTGCCCGAAAGCAGTAAAATAAATATTTCAACTGCTTTTTATGGCAGTTCCTTTTTCCTTGCTGATATCCTTTTTTTCTGTATAAGTATAACTGATTTGGGAATAATATCTTTATATCGAATCGTATAATACTTAAAGGAGATACAACAGTGAAGCATATATCAGCATTAGTTGTCAAATTTTTAATGACTGCCTTCATACTTGAAGTCGCTTTATTACTTCTAAGTGATCTGTCATTTGGGCGAATTCTTTTTCTTTCCATAATTATTACAGTTATTTCTTATCTGATCGGTGATATGGTATTGCTTCCCGCTACCAACAATGCTGTTGCTACCATTGCCGATATGGTATTAAATACCATCGTTATCTACTTGTTTAATTTTATATGGAATATTAATAGTATTACTTTTATAACTGCGCTGCTTTCAGGTATCCTGTTAGGAATCGGTGAATTCTACTTTCACAAAATTATTGACCGCAGTATTGATGAAGATTTATTTGATTAGTAATATGCATATTTTTTGATTCGCATTATGACGTATCTGCTTAGCAGAGAGATTCGATTGAGAATCCTCCATGTGATGTAGGTATTTTCAATAGAATATGTCCATAACCTGAAGCAGGCTGGAGTTCCAAAAGGAACTCCAGCCTGCTTCAGGTTATATATTGCTATAAGCCACGATCAATAATATTCTTCATCGTGTTTACAATATGCTCATGTGCCAATTCCTCTGCCAAATCCCCATCCCGCTTACGGATCGCATCCAGAATAGCTGCATGCTCCTGACTGGATTTTGCTGCCCTATCAGGAACAGCCAGAGTCAGCTTACGAATTCTTTCTACGTAATGATGAAAATCGGACAATACATGATTTAATATCTTACTGCCAGAAGCCTTATAGATATAGTCATGAAATTTATTATCCAGATCTACTAATTGTTCATTATGACTTCTCCTGGTGTGAAAATCAGATAGATATAAGATTTCCTCCAACGCTTCGATCTGAGCTTCCGTCATATTCTCACAAGCCCATCTGGTACATAAGCCTTCCAGACAAGACCGGATCATATAGATATCGTGGATATCCTTAGAGGTTATGCCGGTAACATAGGCTCCCTTATTGGGAATCATGGTTACCAGTCCTTCCAGTTCAAGCTGCCTTAAGGCTTCCCGTACCGGAGTGCGGCTCACTCCAAGCTCCTGAGCAATGGTATTTTCCTTTAGCTCATCATTTTCTTTATACAGGCCTGATAGGATATCTTCTCTGAGCTTTGTAAATACCTTGCCCCTTAGTGAATATTTATCTGCCGCTTCTTTTTGAAGATTATAATCTTCCAAAGAATTCCCTCCTTAGGTACCTTACTACCTGTTAATTCATCTTCTCAATGGTCTCCATGAGGTAGTCGGCAAACTCTGCTCCAGTAGCCCCAGTAGCTCTGCCGGTCGTAACAACTTTGCGCTCTGTAACGGTACAGATATCAAGAGCACGGTAAAGCTGATCCGCTTCCTTGTTATAACCGATATGAGCCAAAAGCATTGCACCTGCACGAATCATACTGCAAGGATCTGCATAGATATCTCTTCCTTCGTCCACCATACGGGGCGCCGAACCATGAATTGCCTCAAACATAGAATAGACTTTACCGATATTAGCACTTCCGGCAGTACCTACACCACCCTGGAATTCTGCTGCTTCATCTGTAATGATATCACCATAAAGATTCGGAAGAACGACAACCTGGAAGTCCTTTCTTCTCTTCTCATCCACCAGCTTCGCTGTCATGATATCAATATACCAGTCATCCGCTGTAATCTCCGGATAATCCTTTGCGATTTCCTTAAAGATGTCTAAGAACTTGCCATCGGTGGTCTTAATAATATTTGCCTTGGTAACTGCGGTTACTCTAGTTTTGCCATTTGCCTTTGCAAATTCAAAAGCAGCTTTGATGATTCGTTCTGTTCCCTGGGTTGTAGCAATGGTAAAATCAACGCCCAGGTCTTCTGTTACATGAACACCCTTACTGCCTACCGCGTAAGCACCTTCTGTATTCTCACGATAGAAGGTCCAGTCGATACCCTGCTCGGGAATACGAACCGGTCTGACATTTGCAAAAAGATCAAGTTCCTTTCTCATTGCAACGTTTGCACTCTCTACATTCGGCCATGGATCACCTTTCCTTGGGGTTGTTGTAGGCCCCTTCAGGATAACATGGCATTTTTTAATCTCATCCAAAACGGCGGGCGGAATTGCTGCATTCTCAGCTGCTCTGCGCTCAATGGTTAAACCGTCAATGACACGGAATTCGACCTTACCGGCAGCAATATCTTCCTTCAATAAATACTCTAATATTCTCTGTGCCTGACCTGTAATTGCCGGACCGATTCCGTCTCCACCGCATACACCAACAATAATCTTATCTAGGGCTTTATAATTCACGAAATCTCCCTGAGCCTTCATATTCTCGACTCTCTGTAACTGTTCTTTCAGCAGTTGTCCAAATCGTTCCTTGGCTGCTTCGATTTTCTCTGTAGATACCATATTGATCCTCCAACTTTTACCTAATTACCAGGGGTATCTCTATTATTGTCACCCCAGGCTTCTTTTGATATACGTCGTTACCATTTACCATTCTATTAGGTAAGACGTATCTTGTCAACCTACCTCGAATTGTTTACCAAAGTAATTCCAAGTGCTTCCTGTGTTTTTGAGATAATATCCAACAACTCCTCATCGGTAATAACCGTGACTCGGCCGGCTTCGTACTCCGCATCCACCCATTCTTTTAACTTAAGAACCATAGGATCGGTTTTATCCACTGCATTCTCTCCCTTTAACTTAAAAATGGTATTGATCCAGTGTGCAATACCGGCAAGTCCCGAGGTATTGGATACGGCTACAAGAACCGGTCGGTTCAGAAACTTCTCCGTATCAAAGATATTATAGATTTCTTCATTCTTGAGCAGACCATCTGCATGAATGCCAGCGCGGGTCACATTAAAGTTCTTGCCTACAAAGGGCGTTCTGGAGGGAACACGATAACCGATTTCCTTCTCAAAATACTCTGCTAGCTCCGTAATCACCGTAGTATCCATTCCATCCAAGGTACCCTTTAACTGAGCGTATTCAAACACCATTGCTTCGAGCGGCGTATTCCCGGTTCTTTCGCCTATTCCAAATAAAGAGCAGTTGACTCCACCGGCGCCATATAACCAGGCTGTGGTTGAATTTGTGACTGCTTTATAGAAATCATTGTGACCATGCCACTCCAACCATTTCGAAGGTACGCCTGCATGAGTTATAATACCGTATATGATACCCTGAACTGATCTGGGGAGCACGGCTCCGGCAAAATTCACACCATAGCCCATAGTATCACAGGCTCTGATCTTCACAGGAAGATTATAGGCCTTACTTAACTTCATTAACTCGCTGCAAAATGGAATGACAAATCCATGGATATCAGAACGGGTAATGTCCTCCAAATGACATCTTGCAGAAACACCCGTCTCAAGACATTCTCTTACTACACTTAAATAATGCTCCATTGCCTCTCTTCTGGTCATTCTCATTTTATAGAAGATATGATAATCAGAGCAGCTTACAAGGATACCTGTCTCCTTCAAGCCCAGATCTTTAACCAGCTGAAAATCAGCTTTGCTAGCCCGTATCCAGGAAGTAATCTCAGGGAACTGGTAGCCGCGTTCCATACATTTATATACCGCATCACGATCCTTTTTACTATATAAGAAAAATTCGCTTTGACGAATTAAGCCCTTAGGACCACCCAGCTTATGAAAATAATCAAACATGGTAACGATCTGCTCCGTCGTATAGGGTGCTCTTGATTGCTGTCCATCACGGAAGGTTGTATCGGTAATAAAGATCTCTTCCGGGAGGTTATGGGGTACTATTCGATCATTGAAGGCAATTTTCGGGATTTCATTATAGGGAAACAGATTACGGAAGGTATTTGGTTCCGCTACATCATGCAGTTGGTATATTGGTTCCTCCAATTGCAGCAGATTATTGTGTGGGTTGATGTACACTTTTCTCTCATCCATAGTTTCGCTCTCCAATCCTAATAAATATAAACAAAGCACTTAAATTTATGCATTTGTTTAATTGTATACAATTATACTTGTATTGTCAACTGAAAATTCTAGCCGCATCTTCCTCTTCCTTGGCAATATCATAATGCCGACCTTGTTGAATTTGTTGAAGAATGATTTTATTAATATTATTGCATCTTTACTTTTGATTTCCAGTCCTTTACCGGGAGAAACAGTTCGTTCCTTAATACCCGTCCTTAAATACACTCCTACAATTTAACTAAAAAAGACTGTCAACCCAAAGTCAATGCGCTTAATATTGCGCCAGACTCTGATTGTACAGTCTTTTTTCTTTTGTAACCTATGTAGATATCTCTTCTTAAAATAATTTTGCCGCCAATTCATACACCACCGGAACCAGTACTGCCGGAAGCAGATTCCCGCATTTAATCTTCTTTCCAAAGATCATATTAATACCAATCCCAAAGATTAAAACTGAACCGATGCAGGAAATATTAGCAATCATCTGATCACTCAGATAGGGCTCAATATATTTGGCCAGCAGTGTTATGCCTCCCTGATACAAGCCCAGAGGAATCACGGAGAAAAATACCCCAATCCCCAAGGTCGACGCGAAAAAGATGGAGCAGGTACCGTCAATAATGCCTTTAGCATAAAGCATGGAGGCGTCTCCCGACAGCCCATCCTGTAACGCTCCGATGATTGCCATAGCACCAATGCAAAATAGTAGGGAACTGTTTACAAAGCCTTCCACAAAATTCTGACCGGATTCCCCCTGAACCTTAAGTATCGCCTTAATTCTCTCTCCGACTTTCTCCAGTTTTTCCTCAATATTAATCAGCTCTCCGAAGAAGGCTCCAACCGCAAGCGATACGATCATAAGCATTACATTTGCCGTTCCAAGTCTG
This sequence comes from Bacillota bacterium, assembly GCA_023392995.1. Classification (GTDB taxonomy): domain Bacteria; phylum Bacillota; class Clostridia; order Lachnospirales; family Lachnospiraceae; genus Mobilitalea. Next base: position 9,619 of record JAEWMZ010000388.1, on the reverse strand, counting down.
TTTCCCTCCAAGGTGAACAAGCCCTGAAGTGCACCGCTGATTCCAATAAACATCACCGCTAATCCCAGGGCATTCATAATAGTATCCTGGAATCTTTGCTTTAATCCACCCTTGATTAGAATTCCTGCTGTTGCTCCGACTAAGATCAACACCATATTAGCGATTGTACCTAATCCTGCCATTGCTTTCTCCTGTTCGTATGATAAGTTATGGGAAGTCTCTAACTGAAATTCCTCATAAGACCATAAGCTTGCTTTGTGTATTACAGTTAATTAATCAGTTGAATAATTAAACTGTAATAGTTCATCAAATAATTAATTTAATGTCAATTTTAACTGCGAAGTAACGGGGTATCGGTCTTGCATTGGGGGTTATAAAAAATTTATACTAAACCGGTAGTCTGCTCTACTGTTCTGAGTGCGAGAATTGTTCTCTGAATTAAATCCTCCAGTTCCCATCCCAGCATCTGCGCTCCGCTGTTGATGACTTCTCTGGAGCAGCCTGCTGCAAATTTTGGAGTCTTAAATTTTTTCTTAACGGAGCTCAGTTCTAAATCCATCGTACTTTTGGACGGCCGCATAATTGCGCAGGCACCGATTAGTCCCGTTAACTCATCTACTGCATACAATACCTTTTCCATTTCATGCTCTGGCTGAATGTCTACGGTAATTCCATAACCATGGCTGGCAGTAGCCCGAATAATACTCTCATCAAGTCCCTTTTCCGCCATGATTTCCTGACTTTTTTTACAATGCTCCTCTGGATACAGCTCGAAATCCAGATCATGTAATAAACCTACAATTCCCCAGAACTCCTCCTGCGCGCCATAGCCTAACTCCCTGGCAAAGTACTTCATGGCACCTTCGACAATGCGGGCATGCTTTAAATGAAACTCATCCTTATTGTATTGCTTTAATAATTCCCATGCTTCTTCTCTTGTTGGTATTGTTCCCATGTAATCCTCCTTCTGGTATTATAGAGACGCTTTTCCTTTCTGTTAGAGCTATTAGCAGCTCCCTTTCTACAGCTATCCGGTGATTCACTAAGTAATACTTACGATTATTTTATACCTGTAATGTCCTTTATTACCTCTCCTGCAAGAATTAATCCTGCCACAGAGGGTACAAAGGAGTTACTGCCAGGGATTTGTCTTCTTGCAGTACACTTTCGTTCTGCTCCCGGTGGGCAGATACAACCTGTCTTGCAGCTAATCGCCATATCCTCCAATGGTTTTTTGGGCAGTTCCTGCGAATAGACTACCTTTAACTTCTTTACTCCTCTTACCTTCAGCTCTCTTCTCATTACCTTCGCCAAGGGACATACAGAGGTTTTATAAATATCGGTCACTTCAAATCTGGTCGGATCTAATTTATTACCGGCTCCCATACAGCTGATGATCGGCACATTCTTTTCCTTCGCCCGTAAAACCATCTCAATCTTACCGGATACCGTATCAATTGCATCCACAATATAATCATACTGGGAGAAATCAAATTGGTCTGAAGTATCTGGAGTATAGAAGCATTGGTAGGTTGTTACCTCTGCCTTTGGATTAATTTCTAAAATCCGTTCCTTCATTACATCTACTTTATATTTACCCACCGTTTTTCTTGTGGCAATCAACTGACGATTTATGTTCGTAAGACAAACCTTATCGTCATCAATAATATCAAGCTTGCCAATCCCTGCTCTTGCAAGGGCTTCAACGGTATAACCGCCTACTCCTCCGATGCCGAAAACGGCAACTCTGGCATCTTTCAGCCGATTCATACCTTCATTGCCAAACATTAACTCGGTTCTTGAAAACTGGTTTAACATAGGTCAGCTCCCTTACTATCGTAATCATCTAAAAAATTATACTTCGTTGTTTTATCATGATATCCTATGATGGTCGTTAAATTTACATCATGGATACTGCGGAATATATTCATATCAATGGATGAATTCGTCTGTCTGAATTTCTTAATTAACGCCTTCATCTCCTGACGTTTGGAACCGCCGCCCCCATTATCACACAGGGTACAATTCTCCGTAAAGCGGCAGGCACACTGAATAAATTCTAACTCATGATGCTTCTTCCAGGCTAGAATATCCGCCTCCTTCACCAAATACATCGGGCGAATCAGCTGCATTCCGGGGTGATTGGTGCTATGAAGCTTTGGCATCATTGTCTGAATTTGTCCGCCATAGAGCATCCCCATCAGGATTGTCTCAATCACATCATCAAAATGATGTCCCAAGGCGATCTTATTACAGCCCAAAGCCTGGGCATTCTTATAGAGATATCCCCTTCTCATTCTTGCACATAAATAGCAGGGGGACTCGTCCACATCTGCTACAATATCAAAGATCTTTGTCTCAAAGATTGTTATTGGAATGTTTAATAGCTTGGCATTATTAATGATGGTCTGGCGGTTAATCTCATTATACCCGGGATCCATTACTAAAAACACCAGTTCAAAATTCATCTTTCCATGTCTTTGCACTTCTTGCATCAGCTTTGCCAGCAACATGGAATCCTTACCACCAGAGATACAAACTGCTATTTTATCTCCTTCTGAGATTAGCTTGTAATCGTTAACTCCGTTAATAAATTTCTTCCATAGGGGCTTGCGATATTTTGTGATAATACTTCTCTCTATTTCTTCATAACGTTCCATCTTAGATACCACTTTCTATTTGTCTGTATATTATTATCAATATTTCATGCTCTTAATAATTCAATCATTCGCCAATTTCTCATAGATTTTATGAAAAGCCGCCAAAAAGTTATCCAGCTCCTCCTGGGAGGTCAAATGACTCAGACTAATTCTCCAGGAGCACATGGCATTTTTCTTATCTTTAGAGACTGCATAGACCGGTCTTGATGGGGAATTTGGTACAGAGCAGGCTGATTTTACAGATACACAGATACCTTCTTCCTCCAGGGCTTCCTGGAACGCTCCCCCCTTAATCCCCTGCACACTTAGGTTTAAAATATGGGGAACAGAATACTCTGTACTATTGATTCGAACCTTCTTATATGTTAAAAGCTTCTGTTTCAAATATCCATTCGCCTCTTTTACTACGCTCAGTCTCTTCTCTATATTACTGGTGGAAAGCTCCAGGGCTTTTAAGGTAGCGGTGATTAATCCGATCACAGGTGTACCGCTGCGATAAATCGTCGTACTTGCACCTCCATGAATCAAGGGCTGCAACACAACTTGTTCCTTCTTAATTAGAACACCAGAACCATTCAAGCCATAAAATTTATGGGGTGTAAAGGTAACGCAGTCTGCAACTTCATAGGGAACGGGCACCTTGCCCACAGCCTGTGTCGCATCCGTATGAAAATAACAATTTGGATAGCTTTCCAGTATCCTGCTGATCTCTTCCACTGGTTGTCTGACTCCTAACTCACTGTCCACCATGCAAATCGATACCAACACCGTATCCTTACGAAGCAACTCCTTCAAATGTTCCAGGTCAATTGTTCCATCCTTCGTAATATCGACCAAATCTATCTCATAACCCTGCGCTTGCAGATAGGTTAAAGCTCCGCTGACCGATGGATGTTCCAGACAGGTTGATATAATATGCCTTCCATTCTGTCTATAGGCTCCAACAATTCCCTTTATTGCAAGATTATTAGCTTCGCTTGCACCGGAGGTATATATAATCTCAGAAGCCTTGACCTGTAAAAGCGCAGCTATCTCCTCTGTTAATTCATCTATTTTCAACTTTGCCTGCCTGCCAAGCAGATGTCCGGAATTCGGATTCGCTAAATATTCTTTTGTGATCTCTGTAAAACATTCCAATACTTCTGCATCTACCGGCGTATTTGCTGCATAATCTAAGTATATCATATAAAACACCTCTTACAACGTTAAAGCAACATTACTATAATAAGTTGAATTCCCTAGTATGTCAATGTCTTTTCTACGGTATAATTTACTGTTCTTTTCTAAAATATAATTTGCTGTAATGCCTTTTTCGTATTGCAAAGGATCACATTACGAAGCATTCGGCATAAAAAATGCCTCACTCGATTGCCAATAGCGGTAATCTGATGAGGCATTTTTAATATCTTAATTATTTTACTTCTTCAAAGCCGTCTTTACCCACACCACAAACTGGGCATACCCAATCTTCAGGAATATCGTCCCATTTTGTTCCTGGAGCAATACCACCATCTGGATCGCCTAATTCCTCATCATAAATATAACCGCAAGCCGTACATTCAAACTTCTTCATATAACAACCTCCATATTGTAAATTAAGTATTTTTCAAGTATATGTTAGTTATACACTTGAATTAAGTATTTGTCGTTACATTAATATGTATAACACAAATTCAGAAAAATCTCAATAAGAAAAACAAATATAACCATTACAATTTCCATATTATATGCTATAATATGTTCATAGCAAGCTTGTCAGTTTGCTAAAGGGAACACGACGAGAAGATACCCGCGTGTTTTATCTATCTGAAACAAAATATTTCCGTAGTAATTGCGTAGCAAACAACGCTGTTTATCTAACCAACCGCATTTCGTAATTGCTAACCTGTTTCTATGTTGAAGGGAGGTATTTCAGTATGAGAGCAATCATAGATCGTGATGGTTGCATCGGATGCGGACTTTGTACCAGTGTCTGTCCCGCCGTATTCCGAATGGATGAGGAAGGATTGGCTGAAGTATATACAAGTCCTATACCCTCCGATGAAGAAGATGCAGCTGAAACAGCTGCTGATAATTGCCCAGTATCTGTAATTACAATTGAAGCTTAATTTTATGACACAGAAAGAAAGGATGATATACTATGTTAAATCAAGAAGTAGCTAAACTTTTAAATGAACAAATAACAAAAGAATTTTTCTCCGCCTATCTTTATATGGATATGGCAAATTATTATTCCGATCAAAGTCTGAATGGCTTTGAAAATTGGTTCTTTGTACAGATGCAGGAAGAGCGTGACCATGCGTTACTATTCCGTCAGTACTTATTAAATAATGGAGAAACTGTAAAACTTGCCGCTATAGATGCTCCTGATAAAACCTATGAGAACTTCCGTGATCCTCTTGTATTGGCTTTGGAGCATGAGCAGTTTGTAACAGCTTCCATTAATAATATCTATGAAGCAGCTTATAATGTGAAGGATTTTCGTACCATGCAGTTCCTTGACTGGTTTATCAAGGAGCAGGGCGAGGAAGAAAAGAACGCTGATGATAACATAAAGAAATACGATTTGTTCGCCGGTGATCCAAAGGGCTTATATATGCTGGACAATGAATTAAAGGGAAGGGTATATGCAGCACCCTCTTTAGTTTTGGATTAATGCGTGGTGACAAAGCCCTCGTCCGATCCGGACGGTGGCTTTCCAGATAATAAGAAGGCTGTTCTGCTTTATGATATAATACTCAAGCAGAACAGCCTTTTTCTCTGGGCTAATACTCTGGCGCCTTGAAAAGAGGATATCTGCTTAATGAATCGGGCATACAAAAGGCTATGCTCTCCTACTATAGAGGAAAAGCATAGCCCTAGATAAATAAATACTCGATTATAAAAATATGTTCAATCAGACTAGGTAATTATTTAGTCTCAAGAATATACTGATTTAATATACTCTCCAGCATTTCCTGTCTACCGGACTTATTAGCAACTGTTCCGTTTGCTAATGCATAAGCCTCTAACTCCTTAAAGCCTACCTTGCCATCAACAATATCTTTACCAATGCCTGTAGTATAACTTGAATAACGCTCAGCCTTAAAGTCTTCGAATACACGATCCTCAAGAAGCTTAGCTGCAACCTTTAAGCCTTTTGCAAAAGCATCCATGCCTGCAATGTAAGCATAGAATAAATCATCATCCTGGAAGGAAGCACGGCGAACCTTGGAATCGAAGTTTAATCCACCTGTAGTTAAACCGCCATCCAGCAGAACTTCATACATAGCAAGGGTTGTATCATATACATTGGTAGGGAATTGATCTGTATCCCAACCTAACATAGGATCTCCGGTATTCGCATCCACACTGCCAAGCGCGCCGTTAATTCTGCACATATTTAATTCGTGCTGGAAGGTATGCTGTGCTAAAGTTGCATGGTTAGCTTCAATATTCAACTTGAAATAATCCTGTAAATTATATTTTCTAAGGAAGGAAAGTACGGTTGCTGCATCGAAGTCATACTGATGCTTTGTAGGTTCCTTTGGCTTAGGCTCGATGAGCAACTGACCTGTAAATCCGATTTCCTTCGCATAATCAACGGACATTTGAAGTAATCTGGCAAGGTTATCTAATTCTAAACCGGTATCTGTGTTGAGTAAGGTTTCATAACCTTCACGGCCGCCCCAGAATACGTAGTTAACACCACCTAAATCCTTTGTAATCTCCATTGCTTTCTTAATCTGTGCTGCAGCATAAGCAAATACAGTAGCATTACAGGAAGTAGAAGCACCATGTACAAATCTGTCATCACCAAAGGCATTGGTGGTACCCCATAAACACTTAATTCCGGTACGAGCCATTTCTTCTTTAATAACAGCAACGATCTCATCTAATCGCTTATTGGTTTCTTCTAAGGTAGCTGCTCTGGGAGCTATGTCCTGATCGTGGAAGCAGAAGAAAGGAATCTGCATTTTCTCCATAAATTCAAAAGCTGCATGCACTCTTTCCTTAGCTTTTCTCATCGCATCTTCTGTGTTATCCCAATCACGATGCATGGTAGCACTACCAAATGGATCATTGCCCATATAAGTTAAAGTGTGCCAATAGGACATTGCAAAACGGCAATGCTCCTTCATTGTCTTACCCATAACTACTTCCTCAGGATTATAGTACTTGAAAGAAAGCAGGTTCTTACTCTGTGGTCCTTCATATTCGATCTTGCCAATATTAAAGTATGCCATATATAATTCCTCCTTAATTGTATTTTACTTTAAGATGGGGCTATTGTTGCGTCAAAGCCCCAGAATAACTAGATAACCTATACCATGGCCAAAGGTTAAAACGGGGGGAATATAACCCATCACTATGATATAATTCAGTTACTAAACTACATTTATTATTATAAAACAGGTTGAAAAATATTGCAATAAGAATTTGTATATTTAATAAACTAATTTAATTCCCTACAAAAAAGGAACAAAATGAGAGAAATTAACTTAAATAAAGTAAGGGTTCAAAACCTTGCTTAATTTACGTAATTTCCTCTGTTCTGTTCCTTTTAACTGATCAGTGTTTGCCCTCTGGTTAGCTTTCGTCTTCCAGCAGCCTTCTTACATTCAGTAACCCCCAACCCTGCCGCTCCCAATGCTGTCCTAAATCTACTGCACTGCTGCGAAGCTTCAGCTTTACTTCCCGGTTTGTCATCTTCGGGTTTTTAGACAAAAGTAATGCGATGGCTCCGGAAACCACCGGCGTCGCCATAGAGGTACCGCTTTTTACAGTATACATCATCGGTGAGTTTGCAAAGGTTAATCGTACCTCACCATTCCCTGATTTTGCTGTATGGCGGCTTATGTTACATGATATAATATTGGAACCTGGAGCAACAATATCCGGTTTTTTAATGCAAAATGGAGTCGGCCCCCGCCCGGAATAGTCTTTCGTCCGTCCGGTTCCGAACACTTCCACTGCAACACTATCATCCGAAGATCCTACTGTAATTACTTTTCTGCTAATACCAGGCGTCGATATGGACATTGGCCCCGGTCCGTTATTTCCGGCTGCAACGATTACCACCATCCCATTATCCCAGACCGCGTTTACTCCCTGCACTAACAGCGAATTCTCATCCAGTACATCCTTGGCCGAGGTTCCTACAGAGATATTAACCACTCTGATGTTGTAGCGTTTGCGATTATCCATAATCCACTGCAAGCCTGCCAATACGTCTGATATATTTCCGTCACCGCGATGATCCAATACCTTTACACCAATTAAATTGCACTTGGGTGCCACACCCGTATATTTTCCCTTTGAAGAATATCCACTTCCTCCAATAATTCCTGCCACATGAGTTCCATGCCCATTGTCATCATAGGGTTCTGTTTTCTGATTTACAAAATCTGCAAAGGCAATTACTCTGCTGCCATCTTCGCCAAAATCCTTATGCAATGCGATTCCCGTATCAACAATTGCCACACCAATATTCTGACCATAATAGCCTCTCTCATGAGCCCAATGGCTTTCGATAATATCATTTACATGGTTCATTTGGGCTGTGATATGTGTATCCTGCTCTATTTCCAACAGCCCTTCCATTGCTCGAATCCTTTCCAGTTCTCTTTCTTCCACCTCAAGCACATACGCATCGATCATTGGAAGTCTATACTTAATGTTCCCTACATCTTCAAAAGCCTTCTGTCGCTCCTCATATTCACTACAACTAACAATAACCTGGACTTTACGTTTATTAACCACAGAAAGCCTCCAATATCTTTTTTATCATATTATTCAAAAGGCTTTTCTTATATACACTCTTCTTGGTGAGAAACACTCATTCCAGTTTATCTTTATCACTGTTCTTTATGATTCCAAAAAACGTAAATCGTCTTTCCTTTGCTGCCTGATTCATATGCAAATTGCCAAAATCCCCTGCGGCTAAGGCTATCTTTCTGCTGCAACGCTATTTATAAGATAAATTGTCGCAAATTAACCCAATAATTTCTTTTAAAAAAAGGAAATTAGTCAAGCTCTCCCACATAAGATAAGAGTGTAATTGATATTTGGAGGAACATACTATGAGTGATTTACAAGCAACCCATTGCGACACAGGATCAGGTAATGATTGCAGTTGGATTCTCATCCTCATACTCTTACTGTGCTGCTGCGGCGGTAACGGCAATAGTGGCTTTGGTGGAGGTTGTTTCGGCGGAGGCGGCGATGGTGGCTGTGGAAGTATTCTTTTAATTATCATCCTTCTTTGCTGCTGCTGTGGTGGTGGAAATGGCTTCTTCTAAGATCTATTGAAAAGCTTGGTAATCCTACCCACAAATTGTTCTCCTTTCAGGTGAACAAAAAGATTGGCTGCCCTTCTGGGCAGCCTTTTCTTTACTTTTCTTTTCCAATTAGGTAATTGCGAAACAATATAGTTGTTGTATTTGTATGCACAAAATATACTATTTCTTCGCTCCAACGCTTCCTTCGGGCTTAGCTTCCGCTTCGAAACAGTATATGTTGTGTATACAATAGCTAAAGTTTCTAAGTTTCGCAATTACCTATTTCTTTTCCAATAAAAATAAGGAGCTTTTCAGTGAAAGACTCCTTATTTTTATTCTCTTATTTTTATTCTGTTATTTTTATTCCTATTTTTATTCCTATTTTAATATCTATAATCTTCTATCTCGATCGATTCGATTTATTCATTGATGCTTTCTTCCTTTTTTGTCTCTTCATCCTTTCATAACATTCCCGGTCAATTTCGTATATCGTATTCTCTTCGATGATCAAATCCTCTTTGCCCTTGCTATCCTTTATATCATCACGTATCCGTGCTAATCCGTTTGTTTTGTCAATTCGATCCCGATCTGGCATTTCAATACCTCAAAATATTCTGTCAATCTAATATATGAACTATTTTTATAAATGTCTTCAAAATGATTGAATCTCATTTCTTTTTCCTATATACTTATGATAAA
>JAEWMZ010000366.1 GCA_023392995.1 Bacillota bacterium | reverse complement strand
CGAATAAAAATTCAGATCATCCCGCTTCACCCAGCCAAGCGCTTCCCAAAATTGATTCCCTAAACCATTCTCAGAAAAGCAAACCAGGGATAATCTACGGATCCCCTCCTGCCTCATCGCTTCCATCACTTTCTCTACCAGCAGTTTGCCAATTGAGCTTCTCCGGTAGGAAGCCTTAACACAGGTATGGTATAAGAATCCACGTCTGCCATCATGCCCGCTAAGTACTGCCCCCAGGACACTTCCACCTTCAACTGCTACAAAGCTGGTGTTTGGATTTCTGCGAATAAAGCTTGCAATTCCTTCCCTTGAATCCTCCGTACTCCGCAGGCCTATTCCCGGTGTTGATTTCCATAATTGATATACTTCGTCATAATCATTGATAGAAAATAAACGTATTATCATTCTCACACCTCCGGCTCATATGCAGATGGAAAAACCATCCGGAAGAAAATTATTTATAATTATACATCCGAATTTAATTTTATGCAATACCTATTTTAATTTTTTTTAAATCAATTCCCTTTTGAAGCAATACATCATTAATCTTAGCAATGGGGAAGCCTACAATATTATAATAATCACCGGCAATTTCTTTAATATAGATTCCGAACCTTCCTTGAATCGCATACGCTCCTGCTTTATCCATTGGCTCTCCGGTCTGGATATAGTCCAGTATCTGTTCCAGAGTAAGAGGCATAACCATAACCCTAGTACTGACTGCAAAGGAGATCCGCTCTTCAAAACCGTATTTATTTGCAATAATGATACTAACACCTGTAATTACATTGTGACTCGCATCGGAAAGCATGCTCAGCATTCGTACTGCATCCTGCTCATCCTTTGGCTTGCCAAGGGCATGTCCATCATAAAATACCATGGTATCTGCCCCTAAAATGATAACACCCTGGCAGTCCGGCTCTAATTGCCGCTGCTTTTTTAATACTGCTTCTGTTTTTAATCTGGCAATTGCCTGTACCATTTCTTCCGGCACAGTCTCCTCCACTGACTCTTCCACATTGGAGGTAATTACCTTATACTCAATGCCCATGGTCTCCATAATCTCTCTTCTTCTTGGTGATTCCGATGCTAATATAATCTGATACATACTCTTTTTTCCTTCCTTAAGCGATAATGTTATATATAATTCAATTCTTTTCAACTAAAATCATTACCTTTATTATAATAGTTCGAAAGATCCTGTAAATACTTCCTATGTATTTTCCGTAAAAAAGTTTTTTCAATATAAATATAACAAAGATAAAAAGAAAACAGCTTGATTCTTTGTTCCGTTAATCATAAAATTCAACTAGGCTTTTATCAATGCCATTTGTATTTTCCTTTTGTATTTACCTTTTGTATTTACTTATGATTTTTATTTGTGATTTCATTTGTGATTTCATTTATGATTTTATTTGTGTTACCATTTGTGTTTTCCATTTATGTTTCCATTTGTATTTCCATTTATATTTTTTCCATTTTTCCTTTTCACCCCCCTAAAGATTTTTGAAACTGGTCAATCATTTTTATTTTTTGTAAAATTACCTATTGCATAATAATAAAATATGTTGTATATTTAATCACATATTAATGGAATCACTTCCGGGGGGCAACACCCTGACACCAGCTTTCCATTAGCCAGATGCAGACAGAAGAACAGCGTCTATGATCGGATGCTAAGTTTTCGTTCCGGTCACATAAAAAATAAGATAAACATTCAGGAGGTAACCCATATGAAAGAAAAAGTTATTCTTGCTTACTCCGGTGGTCTTGATACTACCGCTATCATTCCTTGGTTAAAGGAGAATTACGATTATGATGTCGTGTGTGTATGTATCGATGTTGGTCAGGGCAATGAGCTTGACGGCCTGGAGGAAAGAGCAGCCTTATCCGGTGCTACCAAACTATACATTGAAGATGTTGTAGAAGAATTTGTAGATGATTATGTTGTACCTTGCGTAAAAGCAAATGCTGTATATGAGAACAAATATCTGTTAGGTACTTCCATGGCACGCCCTGTTATTGCAAAACGCTTAGTTGAAATTGCAAGAAAAGAAGGCGCTACCGCCATCTGCCACGGCGCTACCGGTAAGGGAAATGATCAGGTACGTTTTGAATTAACCATCAAAGCTCTGGCACCTGATCTAAAGATTATCGCTCCCTGGAGAATCTGGACGATGTCCTCCCGTGAAGAAGAAATCGAATACTGCGAGAAGCATGGCATTCATTTACCCTTCTCCGCAGACAACAGCTATTCCCGTGACCGTAACCTATGGCACATCAGCCATGAAGGTCTCGAGCTGGAGGATCCTGCAAATGCACCAAACTACGATCACTTATTAGTACTTGGAGTTGCTCCGGAAAAAGCTCCGGAAGAAGGCGAAACCCTTAGCTTATCCTTTGAAAAAGGTGTTCCCACTTCATTAAACGGCAAGAAAATGTCCGTAACTGATATCATCAAAGAGTTGAATGCGCTCGGCGGAAAGCATGGCGTAGGTATCGTTGATATCGTTGAAAACCGTGTTGTAGGAATGAAGTCCCGCGGTGTTTATGAAACTCCTGGCGGAACCATCTTAATGGAAGCCCACACACAGCTGGAGGAATTAATTCTTGACCGTGCTACCCTTACCGCAAAGAAGGAGATAGCAAATCGTTTTGCTGATATCGTATATGAGGGAAAATGGTTTACTCCTTTAAGAGAGGCTTATCAAGCCTTTGTTGATGTGACTCAGGAATATGTAACCGGTGAAGTTAAGTTAAAGCTGTACAAAGGTAATATCATCAAGCAGGGTACTACCTCTCCTTATTCCCTATACAACGAGAGCATAGCGTCCTTTACTACCGGTGAGCTTTATAATCACCAGGATGCGGAAGGCTTTATTAACCTCTTTGGACTATCCTTAAAGGTACGTGCTATGAAGATGGCTGCTGCAGAGCCTCAGGATAAATAAGAATAAGAAATAATTCAATTACCGTACTTCCTTTTTTTGAAATGCTCCCTTCTAGGTAAACAGTTAAAATAGTAAAACTGTTTGTTTATCTAGGCGGGAGCATTTTGTATAAGAAGAATATTCTCAAGCTTCCCGACATGCTGCCATAGGTAGCACATGCATAAGGAAGAGAAAGCTGTGTTTGCGTTCTTTCAAGTTTGAAGCATAGAATTACTTAGGCAGCGTACTTTGCGCCTTAGAACTCGTCATTGTTTTTCATGCTGTTTAAAAACCATTAATCTGCTCAATAAGTAATTGCAGATTACAATAATGATATTAGAAATCAGCTTGATCAACATGTCGTTTTGACTTAGCAGCTTTACAAAAACATACATCATC
>JAEWMZ010000350.1 GCA_023392995.1 Bacillota bacterium | reverse complement strand
AATAACTCCGTTCGACTTGCATGTGTTAGGCACGCCGCCAGCGTTCATCCTGAGCCAGGATCAAACTCTCATGTTTAAGTTTTTGATCCAGTCAGATAAACGTTAGCCATTTGTGTAACTTCGTCTTTCGACTTGTTACTGTCAAGCATCCTGTTATCTTTACTGTTTTTGTGGTGTATCCATACGAATTAGTCACGAATGACTTTTCTATACCGATACGGTTCGTGATGTCTTTCGACATCAATGAAAATCTATTTTTGGATTCTATCATGAAAATTGCTTTCCATGAATGTTCCATTTATTTAGAATTTTCAGGGTTGTTTTACTGTTCAATTATCAAGGTTCATTGTGCTGTTGCATCAACTGATCATTCAACTTATTTGTTTAAGTTGTTTGTCGTTTGCCGCGTCAGCAAAGAGAAGTATATCACAGTAAAAACTCTTTGTCAACCACTTTTTGAATGAATTTTTTCAATTTTTTAAAAAATTATATTTAAATCACACAATCTCATCAAAATACCATATTTTCCAGCACTTTCAAAATAGTGAAAAAGTCCATAAAATAAGGTGTTTCAGCACCATTCATCCTATTGGTACATGAAAGTAGATTTTACGTAGCTTAATATCTTAATAGTTCTTATTTTTTTATTTTCTACATTTAAGTTTAACTAATTTAATACACATTTCGAAAATTAACTTCCTGCTGTTACTTTTATTGAACTATAAAAAATTCAAGTTTACTTTTCAGAAATTCTACTTTGAGCTGTCTTTCTGCGAAATAATTCCTGATTATCTCGGTCATTACTTCATAGCTTTTTTCACTCACCTGATCACTTAGCACCTCTAAGGTAAAACTCTGGCTCCCGCATACATCATGCAGGTGTACTTTAAACATTAATTTCATTTCTTCCAGCTTTTGATTAATTTCAGAGACATCGTTATACGTAAGTATTATTTTCCCCATTCTTATTCACCTCAAGCGTTTATTTAGATAAACAAAAAACCTGGTTTACAATTTAATGTAAAACAGGTTTTTTTTGACGGAGAAAGAGGGATTTGAACCCTCGCGCCGGTTGCCCGACCTACACCCTTAGCAGGGGCGCCTCTTCGGCCTCTTGAGTATTTCTCCAAAAGCAGAACTGGATGTTCTTTATTCAATTGATCTCTTAGATAGATTCTCTAATACTATAAAAAATATTCTCTGAATCTTCTAAAATAATGATCTTGTCTCGTTTCTCACGAGGCAAAATCTAGTATAACAAATGACTTTTATTTTGTCAACAATTTTGTAAAACAATTTCATACAAATTATTTCCCACTGAATCAACCACCACAATTACTGGAAAATCTTCTACGTATAATTCCCGAATAGCCTCTGTACCAAGATCGTCATATGCTATTACCTTAGAAGCCTTTATTCTCTTGGAAAGAAGCGCTCCTGCACCACCCACCGCAGCGAAATACACTGCTTTATTTTTAACCATGGATTCTATAACTTCCTGACTTCTTTTCCCTTTTCCAATCATACCTTTTAAGCCCTGATCCAATAAAAGAGGCGTATATTTGTCCATTCTGCTGCTGGTTGTTGGTCCTGCTGAGCCGATAACCTGCCCCTCTTTTTCCGGGGTTGGACCAAGGTAATATATTATATTATCCTTTAAATCAATTGGTATACTTTGCCCTTCCTTCATGCTTTGATACATCCGTTCATGCGCTGCATCTCTGGCTGTATAGATGGTTCCTGTAATAGATACATAGTCACCGGCCCTCAGGCTTTCTGTTTTCTCTGCTGTAAGCGGGGTATTTATATATTTATTCATTGCAACTCCTCTTTCGTTTTAATTCTAATACAAAAGCAGAACAAGATCTCTATTCACTGTTAGATAGTAACAGTGGCTTTTATGAAAGGTATATGATATCCCTTATATTACAATAACAAAGTTTTTCTCTATAATCCGTATCACATTACAATTACAGCGTACTTTACAAAGAACTTTAGTTAAATATAATAAGTCACTTGTATAAAAACAAGCTAATTTTTTCACTGTAAAAATAATCGACAACTATGGTTATCCTTTATGAGTAATAAATGCGGCTTTTAAAAATTATATTACTCGGTTTATATGCCTGTTTACATGACAGCATATATTAATTGCCACCGGTAACCCTGCAATATGAGTAGGATAAGTTTCAATATTTACACCAAGCGCAGTGATTCTTCCTCCAAATCCGCCCGGGCCTATTCCCAATTGATTAATTTCAGCCAACAGCTCCTCCTCCAGCTTCCTTATATGCTCTAAAGAAGAAGGCTCCTTCATACTTCTGGTTAATGCTTTTTTAGATAAAATAGTGCATTTTTCAAAGCTTCCGCCTATACCTACTCCAACAACAATGGGCGGACAGGCATTGGGACCTGCTAACTTAACAGTCTCAAGTACTGCTTTTTTCACTCCCTCCACCCCATCCGAAGGCTTTAGCATGCAGACGCGGCTCATATTTTCACTTCCGAAGCCTTTTGGCGCAACTGTAATTTCAACTTTATCACCAGCTGCTATCTCATAATGGATAATTGCCGGTGTATTGTCTTTTGTATTCACTCTAATCAGGGGATCAGCTACGACTGATTTTCGAAGGTACCCTTCTTCATAGCCTTGTCGAACACCCTCATTGATTGCATCCTCCAACATCATTCCTTCAACATGAACGTCCTGCCCTAATTTAATAAAAATAATGGCCATACCCGTGTCCTGGCATATGGGAATCGAATCCGAAGCTGCAATATCCAGATTTTCTGTCAGCTGGCCTAAGATCTGCTTGCCTAAATCAGAACTTTCTCTTTCATATGCTCCCCGAACTCTCTCTTCTACATCAGAAGCCAACTTATAGTTGGCTTCGATGCACATTTCTTTTATATTTTTTATAATCTCATCCGTGTGAAGATTTCTCATCCTGGCTCCTTCTCGTATATGAGTACACTTATCACTAACATTATAGAAATGCTTTTATTTCTGATTCAGAATATTCTAAAGAATATTCTTCTGATCGATAAAATGAATCAAGTATTATTCCTCAGAACTTCTGTCAGTCTGATCTTCCAATGAATTTTCTGATTCCAACTCATCTGCAGCATCATTTTCAGCTGCTTCAATCAGCTCCTCCAGGCCTCCATCTGCAAAATCCTCTAAATCAGTATAATCTACAGGATCCACCGGTACATTTTCTTCATCTAATTCCTTTTCTAGATTCTTAATCAGTTCTTCGTCAGTGGTAGCGTTATTACTTTCCTTAACCTTTGCGAAACTTGCAACTTTAATATCTGTCTCTGCATCGATGGACATTAACTTAACACCTGAGGTAATTCTTCCCAGATCTGAAATATCACTAACCATGAGACGAATGATGATACCCTCTGTGGTAATCAACATTACTTCATCTTCATCATTTACTGCCTTAACACCAATAACATCACCGGTTTTTTCTGTGATCTTATAACATTTTACACCTTTACCGCCACGGCGTTGTACGGAAAACTCCTCAATACCAGTACGTTTACCCATTCCATTTTCAGAAACGATTAATAAATACTGCCCCTGGGTATCCATCTGCATTCCTACAATCTGGTCCTCACCAGTAAGTGTCATACCGATAACACCCATAGAGGTTCTGCCTGTTGGACGTACATCACGTTCATTGAAACGAATACACATTCCATTTTTCGTAATCAGGAATAAATCCTTCTGATTATTGGTTGATTTAACTTCAATCAATTCATCATCTTCTCTAAGATTAATTGCCTGAAGACCAGATTTTCTTATATTTTCATATTCACGTATCGGCGTTTTCTTTACAATACCATTCTTTGTAGCCATAAACAAGAATCGGTGATCCTGATATTCCTTTAATGGAATGATCGCCGTAATCCTTTCTTCCGGCAAAAGCTGCAGCAGGTTTACAATCGCGGTTCCTCTGGCGGTCCTTCCTGCTTCCGGAATTTCATAGGCCTTCAGACGATATACACGACCCTTATTTGTAAAGAACATGATATAGTGATGATTTGTCGTCATTAACAAATCCTCAATAAAATCTTCTTCAATGGTCTGCATACCCTTGATACCCTTACCACCACGATGCTGGCTCTTAAAATTATCGACTGTCATTCTCTTGATGTATCCGAGTCTGGTCATAGCAATCACTGTATTTTCATTCGGGATAAGATCCTCCATGGAAATATCAAACTCATCAAAGCCTATGGAGGTTCTTCTATCATCCCCATATTTATCACGAATCACGGTAATTTCATCCCTTATTACGCCAAGTAAGAGCTTCTCATCTGCTAGGATAGCTTTATATTCTGCAATCTTTGCCTGTAACTCTGCAAACTCATTCTCCAGTCTCTCCCGTTCCAAACCGGTAAGAGCACGAAGTCTCATATCAATGATTGCCTGAGCCTGTACATCTGTCAAACCAAAGCGTTCGATTAATCGTTCCTTTGCTATGCTGCCGTTTTGTGAGGACCGTATGATGGAGATTACTTCGTCAATATTATCAAGTGCAATCAGTAAGCCCTGTAAAATGTGGGCTCTTTCTTCTGCTTTGTTTAAATCATATTTGGTACGTCTGGTTACTACTTCTTTCTGATGTAGTAAGTAATAATCAAGCATTTGATGGAGGTTAAGAATTTGCGGCTGATTATTTACCAAAGCAAGCATATTTACGCCAAAGGTATCCTGCAGCTGTGTATGCTTATAGAGCTGATTTAACATAACGTTTGCATTTACATCACGGCGAAGCTCAATTACAATTCTCATACCCGTACGGTCTGATTCATCGCGCAGCTCTGTAATACCATCAATCTTCTTTTCCTTAACCAGATCAGCAATTTTTTCAATCAAACGGGCCTTATTCACCATGTAAGGCAATTCTGTAACTACAATACGATTTTTACCATTTGTCATTGGCTCTATATCCGTTACGGCACGTACACGAACCTTACCCCGGCCTGTCCGATATGCTTCTTCAATCCCAGCGGTACCTAAAATCTCTGCACCGGTAGGGAAATCTGGCCCTTTTATGATCTGCAGCAGCTCTTCGATATCGGTATCTCTATCTTCTTCAACCCGGTTATTAATAATCTTTAATACACCATTAATAACCTCCCGCAAATTATGCGGTGGGATGTTGGTGGCCATACCTACGGCAATACCGGAGGTACCGTTCACCAATAGATTAGGATATCTGGAAGGCAATACTGTCGGCTCTTTTTCCGTTTCATCAAAGTTTGGAGAAAAATCAACGGTATCTTTATTAATGTCTGACAGCATCTCCATAGAAATTTTACTTAAGCGGGCCTCTGTATAACGCATCGCTGCCGCACTGTCTCCATCCACGGAACCAAAATTACCATGGCCGTCAATTAATGGATATCTGGTAGAGAAGTTCTGAGCCAGTTTAACCAAAGCCTCATAAATAGAGCTGTCTCCATGCGGGTGGTATTTACCCATGGTATCACCAACAATACGCGCACATTTACGATGCGGCTTGTCCGGGCCATTGTTTAACTCAATCATTGCATATAAAATTCTTCTTTGTACGGGTTTTAAACCGTCCCTTACATCGGGCAGGGCACGCGCCGCAATAACAGACATGGCATAATCTATATAAGATGTCTCCATGGTCTTTCGTAAATCGACGTCATGCACTTTGTCGAAGATATTTTCTTCCATTACTCTTCCTCCGTTCAAACTTCCATAAATGATGCCGCTTTACGGCAATATGAAGTAATCTTGCAGCTTAATCTTCTGGAACTCCTAAGGATTCTATCAATGGTCAGCACCAAAACATATCTGCTTTGCATACGCCATTTCTTGAGAGCCACCTGATCCGAATTGCCACATACTCTATATATCCAGATTCTTTACATACTTTGCATTTGTCTCAATGAATTCTCTTCTGGGTTCAACCTTATCGCCCATTAAGGTCGTAAAGGTAAGATCGATTTCAGAGGATTGCTCTTCATCCATCGTGACACGCAGAAGAATTCTTTTCTCAGGATCCATTGTTGTATCCCAAAGCTGCTCTGCATCCATTTCACCAAGACCTTTGTAACGCTGAATCTTGTTATTACCATCACGGCCGATTTCAGTCAGTATCTGATTCAATTCATCGTCACTGTAAGCATAACGCACTATCTTGTTCTTCTCGACCTTATAGAGGGGAGGCTGGGCCATATATACATATCCCTGTTTAATAAGCTCCGGCATAAAACGATAGAAGAAGGTCAATAATAACGTACTGATATGAGCACCATCTACGTCCGCATCTGTCATTATAATGATTTTGTGATAACGTAATCTCGCTATATCAAAATCATCGGAAATTCCTGTTCCAAAGGCAGTAATCATTGCTTTGATTTCGTTGTTCACTAATATTTTATCAAGTCTTGATTTTTCAACATTTAGTATTTTACCACGTAGGGGCAGAATCGCCTGGGTTGCTCTGGATCTTGCTGTTTTCGCAGATCCACCCGCGGAATCACCCTCAACGATGTATATTTCACATTTTGTTGGATCCTTTTCTGAGCAGTCAGCTAACTTTCCTGGTAAACTCATTCCTTCCAGAGCTGTCTTTCTTCTTGTTAAATCTCTGGCCTTACGTGCCGCATCTCTTGCACGCTGAGCGAGGACCGCTTTTTCCACCATCATTTTTGCAACGTTGGGGTTTAATTCAAGATAGTAGGTCAACTGTTCACTTACCACGCTGTCAACAGCACCTCTTGCCTCGCTGTTACCAAGCTTTTGCTTTGTCTGGCCCTCAAACTGCGGTTCCGGAATCTTAATACTGATAATTGCTGTCAACCCTTCTCTGATATCTTCTCCAGTCAGATTAGGATCACTATCTTTTAAATATTTCTGATTTCTTGCATAATCATTAAAGGTTTTTGTAATCGCATTTTTAAAGCCGGCAAGATGGGTTCCACCTTCCGGAGTGGTTATATTATTTACAAAGCTGTAAATACTTTCGGTATAAGTACTGTTATGCTGCATCGCCACTTCGACGTAAACATCATCTCTCTGGCCCTCACAGTAAATAATCTCCGGATAGAGAGCATCTTTATGCTTGTTCAGATATTCCACATATTCTTTAATACCACCAGCATAATGAAATTCTCTTGTCTTTGGTTCCTCTTCCCTTAGATCACGAAGTATAATCTTAATATTCTTGGTCAGGAAAGCCATTTCTCGTAGTCTTTGCTTTAAGATCTCATAATCATATACCGTCTCTTCAAAAATCTCAGTATCCGGTAAAAAGGTTACCTTCGTTCCTCTGCAATCAGAATCTCCTACTTCCTTCAGAGAATATTTAACCTTACCGCGCTCATAGCGTTGTCTATACATCTTACCGTCTACACAGATCTCAACTTCCAGCCACTCAGACAGCGCATTCACTACAGATGCACCTACACCATGAAGTCCGCCGGAAACCTTATATCCTCCGCCGCCGAATTTACCACCGGCATGTAAAATAGTGAAGACTACCTCAACTGCCGGAATACCTGCCTTCTGGTTAATACCTACCGGAATACCGCGTCCGTTATCAACTACTGTAATTGAATTATCAGGATTAATGGATACATCAATCGTATCACAGTATCCTGCCAATGCTTCGTCTACTGCGTTATCTACGATCTCATAAACCAGATGGTGTAACCCCTTGGAAGATGTGGAACCAATGTACATTCCAGGGCGTTTTCTTACCGCTTCTAATCCTTCCAATATTTGTATTTGATCTGCACCATATTCGTTACCCATTTCTAATGCCTCCAATTCTCTTTCTGGAGGCAATGGCCTCCAATTCTTTTTGTGGAGGCAATAGCCTCCAATTCTTTTTTGAAGGCCATGGCCTCCAGCTTCTTTTGTCGGAGACAAAGCCTCCTTACCTCATACGTTGAGACAATAACCTCCGGTCCTTCTGTTTTTAACCAAATGATATAATCGTAATTGTGAAAAACTCTCTCCCGCCAGGCAAAGCTACCTCTTCACAATCTCATAACTCTTGCTCGAAACTATTAACAGCTCCGCTAACTACTTGAAACAATTTATCATAAGCAAATCTATGATTTACAAATTCCTCTAAACCTGTACAGGTAATCATAGTCTGAATATCACCAATACTATTTAATAAATAATTTTGACGCTGTCTGTCAAGTTCTGACAACACATCATCCAGTAATAAAATCGGATTCTCTTTGATTATCGATTTTACCAAATCTATTTCAGCCAGCTTACAAGAGAGTGCGGCGGTCCTTTGCTGCCCCTGTGACCCAAACTTTCGAATATCAATATCTCCCAGTAAGAAAGCAAGATCATCTCTGTGAGGACCAACATTTGTCATTTTTAAAACCAAATCTCGATCCAAGCTCTTTTTTAGCTTTCCTTCAAATTCTGCGGCCCTCACATTAGGCTCGTATTGAAGAATTAAATGCTCTTTGCCGCCAGTTAATTTCTTATGTATTTCTCCAACCAAAGTATTTAGCCTTAGGATAAATTCTTCTCTTGTTGTTATTATTTTACAACCATACTCCAAAAGCTTTTCATCCCAGATATTTAAGGTATCAAGTAAACTTCGATTCATGGCAATCTGTTTTAAGAGATTATTGCGCTGTGCTAGAACCTTGTTATAATTTCCGAGATGACTTAAATATATTTTATCCAACTGGCAAAGCTCAAGATCAATAAACTTTCTCCGCTCCGCCGGTCCATTTTTGATTATATATAAATCCTCTGGGGAAAAAAACACAAGGTTAAGCATTCCAAATAGTTCACCTTGTCTCTTAATCGGAATGCCATCAATGGCTACTCCCTTTGCTTTATTCTTCTTCAAATGTAAATCTATCCGATGGGGAATATGATTTTTTTCAAGAATAACTCTGACATGGGCCTCTTCTTCTGTAAAACTGACCATTTCTTTATCTTTGCTTCCGCGATGGGACTTTGTTGTTCCGCAGAGATAAATAGCCTCAAGTATATTAGTCTTACCCTGGGCATTCTCGCCGTACAAAATATTGGTACCGCTTGAAAATTGCATATTAAGATGGTTATAGTTGCGGTAATCCTTTAGTTCCAATGACTTTACAATCATATTTGCACCAACGATTCCTTCTGCATAATGATACAGGGTAAATTTATCATAAACTTCCCCTGTCTGAATAAATTTAAAAAGAATTTTTTCTTCACACTTTTATAAAGGCCTTTTATTGTCTGATTCGTTCATCAAAACAAAAGGCACGAGTAAATAAATTAAAACAAAACTTTTACTTAATGATCTTAATCTGTTCTCCATTAAATTCTACGAGATCTCCATCGTGAAGCTTTTTACCTCTTTGGACCTCGACGACTCCATTCACTTTTACGAATCCATCAAGAATTTCATTCTTGGCATCTACACCTGAATCCACTAACCCGGCAGCTTTTAACGCTTGTCCCAGTTTTATATACTCTTCTCTCAGTTTAATTTGATGCATTCTATACATCCTTTCTAGCTATTGTACTCAATTAAGTAATTGCGAAATGCATTAACTGAAGATTTTGCAATTGGCTTTTTTTTATCAATAACTGATATTCACTTTTGCAAATGAATATCAGTTATTCAAATTTTACGCTGACACATTAATATTAACGGGTAAGATTAAATAAATATAGGACTGATCCTTATCTCGGATAAAGCAGGGTGCTTTTGCGTTGATCAGATAAATGTCAACATTCTCATCATCAATAACACGCAGAGCATCTAATAAAAATTTGGGATTGAAGCCAATTACAATCTCTTTACCCTCCAGAGTGATATCAATCTCCTCATTCATGGAACCGATTGCCGTATTAATCTTTAATTCAAAATTATTATTCTTTATATCAATGATAATTGGTTTTTTATCTGTTTCTCTGATTAACAGGGATGCTCTCTCAATACAGCTTTGCAATTCTTTTTTATTAATGGTTACCTTTGTTTCATAATCACTGGAAAGCATCTGGTCAATACGATAATACTCCCCTTCGATCAATCTGGTCAATACCACAGTATCGTCAAACTCAAATAAGGCATGCTTATCTGTAAAGAAGATATTTACCAAGGAGCTTACTTCACCGGATAAAATCTTGCTGATTTCATTTAAAGTTTTACCTGGTACGATAATCTTGCGGTCCTCATAGGAATCTTTCATAAAGATCTTTCGGATGGAAATTCTATGCCCGTCCAAAGAGATTACTCTTAATTCATTATTCTTTATCTCAAAAAGCTCTCCGGTCATAATTTTGTTGCTTTCATTATCAGAGATTGAAAATACGGTTTGACGAATTACTTCCTTCAATGTGAATTGAGACAATACCACGGGATTCTCTTTTTCAATCTTAGGAAGACTAGGGAATTCCTCACCGGATCTTCCGGAGATAGAGAATTTGGCTTTCTCGCAATTAATCTCTGTCATATAAGAGCTGTCTGTATTAATACTTACTTCATTCTCAGGAAGCCTCCTGACAATTTCGGAAAATATCTTAGCATTCAGGGCAACAGTGCCTTTTTCTATAATTATACCCTTAACAAAGGTTTCAATTCCAAGTTCCATATCATTTGCTATTAATTTTATTCCTAAATCAGATGCTTCAATAATGAGACATTCTAATATAGGCATGGTAGATTTCACGGGAACAGCTTTTAGTACAATATTAACACCATTTAAAAGATCCGATTTCTGACATTGGATTTTCATCTGTGTATAATCTCCCTTCGCATAAAAATATATAAATATATTAAAGATTCTTAGTCTTAACCTTAATAAGCATTGTGAATTTGTTGATATCGCCGCAAAGCGTTGAAAATCAAGGCTTTAAAGCGTAGGATAACAGGTCTTATAACAGCAGTTTTCCCTGTGGACAAGTTGCTGTTTAATAACATACAAAAAATGTAATTCTTTTTGTTAACAGAATATCAACGATCTATCAACCCAGTATCAACTCGGTATCAACAGCAATTGATTTGTTTATTCTTAGGGATAACATCGCCAATGAACCCGGAAGAGTTAGTGCAATTTAAAGTTTCTTCTTAATTAAAAGCAGCAAGAAGTTATTCTGGATTAATCTTCTTTATTAATACATCAATTGTATTATGTAGTGCCTGATCCTGCTCGATATCACCGGATACCTTATCATAACCATGAAGGACCGTTGAATGATCTCTGTTACCAAGAGTTTTACCGATATCAGTAACGGACATATCAGTTAAACGGCGGCATAAGTACATAACAATCTGTCTTGGATAGGAGACACTTCTGCTTTTATCCTTAGAATAAATATCAGCTGGGGTAATATTGTGATGCTCAGCAACGACTTCCACAATTAACTCAGCTGTAATAACCTTTTTCTCATTTGGTGATATAATATCTTGCAGCGCTTCTTCTGCAAGTAAAAGATTGAGCTCTCTTTTCTTAAGGCGTGAAAAGGCAACGATTTTAGTTAAAGCACCTTCCAGCTCTCGAATATTCGACTTAATATTGGTTGCGATATAACGCATAACCTCTTCATCCACTTTCAGGCCATCAAGCTCTTCCTTCTTACGAAGAATAGCCATTCTGGTTTCATAATCTGGAGATTGAATATCGGCAAGCAGACCATGCTCAAAACGCGAACGAAGCCTGTCCTCTAAAGTAAGCATTTCTTTTGGAGGGCGATCACTGGAGATTATGATTTGTCTCTTGGATTCATGTAATGTATTAAAGGTATGGAAAAACTCTTCCTGCGTTCTTTCTTTCCCTATAATAAACTGAATATCATCGATTAACAAAATATCAATTGATCTGTATTTATCCCTGAACTGAGTGGTGGTATTCTTTTGAATTGCATCAATCAATTCGTTGGTAAACTTTTCACTTGTAACATAAAGTACCTTTGTATCCGGATTCTGATTCAATACAAAATGAGCTATGGAGTGCATAAGATGAGTTTTACCAAGTCCTACACCGCCATAGATAAAAAGTGGATTATATATTTCACCAGGGTTTTCAGCTACAGCGAGGGCCGCTGCTCTGGCAAATTCATTATTACCGCCGACAACGAAGGTATCAAAAGTATACCTGGCATTTAAAAATGTCGGTCCATTACTATTCTTTTTCTTCGGAACACTGGGCTCCGGAGTCTTTTTCTCCTGATCAATCTGACTTTGGAGTACAAACCTTAATTCATAAGGCTCATTCATGATCTCTTCTATTGATACTTTTAATAATAATTCATATTTATTGCGAATAATATTAATACTTGGAGGACCGATGCGTTCATCGTTAATAAGAATCGTAATAACATGATCTACTACATCATATACCTTAAGTGGCTTTAACCAGGTGTTATATGATACGTCTGTTATGCCGTATTCTGCTATCAAATTTTTTAAAATATCATCCCATTTTGATTGAATTAGACTTTTCATTATTTCCTCCATAAATACTCACTAACATATATATTATAACAAAAGGATAAAATTTTCAATGGTTAATATGCCTAAGTTTACTTTTCGTGCGGTTTGTGGAAGAGTGGATAAAGATTTTGACATTACCCACAACCCCAAAATGTTAATAAAACACTGTAAAACATGAACGTTGAGGCAGTTTTGAGCACAGTTTATCCACAAAATCCAAAAAGTTATCAACAAACGTGCATATATATAAGGAAAGAATCAGTTTTTTGTGGATTGTGGATAAGTTGGAAAAACAAAAGATTTACTTGACGTGGACAGGTATTGCGAATATAATAGACGTGATATTCCAAAATACCAAAAATAAAATAGATAAAGTTCGCTTATCATTTTGCACGGTGCAACAAAATGAATCAGAAATCTGATTTATTTGTCATGAATTAAAGGAGGTGCAGAGTTATGAAGATGACATTCCAACCTAAAAAGAGATCACATGCAAAAGTGCATGGTTTTAGAGCAAGAATGGCAACAGCAAATGGCAGAAAAGTATTAGCTGCCAGAAGAGCAAAAGGAAGAAAGCAGTTATCCGCATAGGTCGCAATTATGTGACCTTTTCTTCTATTTTTTTGTCTATGCATATTCAGCATAGGAGATTGTATTCCGCGTTAACAATGTAGATTGAGTATACGAATACAGAAAGTTATTACTTTAACTGACATTCGACTACTAAGTCTCTCATTGAAGGATGTTAAATGCTCTGCATTTTACACTTAAACCACTTGAATGTAGTCAAGTATAACGCGAGCATGGCTAACAGTAGCCATAAGGGGACACAAGTGGAGTGTTCCGTATCTTTGTTTTAAGTATGAAATTACATCATTAAATTCGTATGGTGAAACAAGTGAATTGGAAGCAAGTGAATTGATTATCAGAGCGGTGCGATAAATCGGAACGTTCTGTTTTCATTCACTTGTAGAATAATTCATTTGCTTCATTGGGAAAAGGCTAAGTTAAATGAAGTATTCTGAAGCTTTAAAAAAAAATGAGGACTTTAAAGAAATTTATCGTACCGGAAAATCTTATGCGAATAAATATTTGATTATGTATGTAAACAAGAATAATACAAGCAGTAACCGGATTGGAATATCGGTAAGCAAAAAAGTAGGTAATAGTGTTATCAGACACCGGATAACCAGATTAATAAGAGAAAGTTATCGATTATCGGAGGATAACTTTATGAATGGTTTGGACATAATCGTTGTGGCAAGAGTTGGTGCCAAGGGAAAAGACTACAGTGAGATTCAAAGTGCATTGATACACCTGATGAAACTCCATAAGATAGGGAAAGAAACGAGTAAAATCTGATACTACTAGTAGAGAGAATCAGTGTAGGGGTATAGAATTAATGATTAAGAAAATAATTATATTGATGATAAAGTTTTATCGAAAATATATTTCTCCTCTTAAGAGGCCGAGTTGTATCTATACACCTACTTGCTCTTTATATGCTTTAGAAGCGTTGGATAAATATGGAGCAATTAAGGGAACATATTTAACTGTGAGAAGAATTCTAAGATGTCATCCATTTCACCGGGGAGGATATGATCCGGTACCGTAGATTATAAGAGGATAGTTTATTAATTTAAAAGTCGTTGGGACTAGAGCTCTAAGGAGGAAAATTAATTGGTTATTACTTTGTTAACTAAAACAGGAGGGTGGTTAGGACCCTTTGCTTTCATTTTTGGCGAGATAATGAATGGAATATACAAGTTCTTTAGTATATTCGGTATTGAAAATATAGCGTTATCGATTATTATATTTACCTTCATTACACGTGCCTTAATGATTCCCTTAACAATTAAACAGCAGAAATTTACGAAACTATCATCTATTATGAACCCTGAGATTCAAAAGGTTCAGGCAAAGTATAAGGGTAAAAAAGATGAAGTTTCTTTGAGAAAGCAACAAGAAGAAACGCAGATTATATATGAGAAATATGGTGCAAACCCAACTGCAGGCTGTTTACCGATGTTAGTAACCCTGCCGATCATGTTTGCATTATATGCAGTTATCAATAATATTCCGGCATATGTTGATCCGGTTTATAAGCTTTATGAGTATATTGCATTACAGGTTATGCAAGCACCTGACTACGCAGCAACCCTGGCGACGGTAGCTGAGGGCCTCAAAGCGGTAAAAATGCCTTCTGATCTAACGACAGTGAATGCTGTTATCGATGTGTTAAAGCACTTTAATGCGAATACCTGGGCTACTTTTGTAGCAAGCTTCCCAGATATTCAGGGTAATATAGTAAATGGTAATACAATGACAGTAGCCGATACAATTAAAAGCATCGGTAATGTTAACAGCTTTTTAGGATTTAATATATCAAACCCTCCGGGCTGGAAGTTCCCAGCAATTCTTATTCCAATTATCGCAGGTGGTTTGCAGTTTGTACAGACAAAGCAAATACAGGTTAAGGTAGATAATAAAGATAATCCTATGGCAGCATCCATGAATTCTATGAATATTATGATGCCGATCATGTCTGCATTTTTTGCTGTGACCTTCCCGATTGGTATCGGTTTGTATTGGATTACCTCCAGTGTATTTGCAATTATCCAGCAATACTTTGTTAACAAGTATATGGAAAAGGTTGATGTAAATGAGTTAATTAAAAAGAACCTTTCAAATCAGAGTAAGAAAAAGAGCAAGAGAAAAGCATATATGGAGTCAAAGGGACTTACAATGGCAGATCTGGCAAAAACTCAAACAAAGAATATTGAATCTTCTGTAAAGGAGAAGACAGAATCAGTAGTTTCTAACGAAAATGAAAATAGTAATGCAGTAAGCCAGAAGAGTAAAGCTTTAAGCGGTTCTAAAAGTATTTCTGACATAGCGAACATTATGAACAGCAGAAATGAAAAGGGGGAGAAATAGTGATGGATTGGAAAGAAATATCTGGTAAAACAGTGGATGAAGCAATCACAACTGCTATGCTTGAATTAGGTACGGCAATAGAGAACATGGAATATGAAGTGATTGAAAAAGAGACAAGTGGTTTCCTTGGTATGTTTGGAAAGCCTGCCAGGATACGTGCCAGAGTTAAGGTTACTGTTGAAGGAACTACGAAAAAATTTCTTGAAGATGTCATTCATGCAATGGGAATAGAAGCAAAGGCAGTTGTTAATTATGATGAGGATAATTCAACAATCGAAATTAATATAGATGGTGATGAAATGGGTGTTCTCATTGGTAAAAGAGGACAAACCTTAGATTCCCTTCAATATTTAATCAGCCTTGTTGTTAATAAGAACAGTGAAAATTATATTAAAGTAAAATTAGATACTGAAAATTATAGAGCAAGAAGAAAAGAAACTCTTGAGAATCTGGCAAAGAATATCGCTTATAAAGTAAAGAGAACAAGAAAGCCAGTATCACTTGAGCCTATGAATCCTTATGAAAGAAGAATTATTCATTCTGCATTACAGAATGATAAATTTGTAGAAACCTATTCTGAGGGAGAAGAGCCATACCGCAAGGTTGTTATTAATGTGAAAAAGGGAGTATACGAGAAAAGATACTCTAATAACAATAGTAATAGTAGCAATAACAGTAATAATAATAGAAACTCTGGCGGATATCGTAAAGATAACGCTGTCACAAACAAAAATTATAAAAAACCCTATAATACTAGTAAAAGTGGTTACAACAAAAATTATAGTGCTGATTATAAAAAGGATTACGAAAAATACAAAGAGAGCAAAGAGAAAAAAGAGCAGACAGTTGAGACTATGTAGTGGTTTTGTATGTTGAAAAAGGGGTGTTTTAAAGTAGAGCATACTTTAAAGCACCTTTTCATCTTTGTAAATTTAGAAACAGCTAATTCGTATTTTAAGTATTATTAGATAATTATATGTAGATATGCATAATACTGCAAACATCGTAAGGAAGCAATTAGTAGTTAAGTTATATAACGGTATCTTAAATAGGAAAGAAGTATATCGTTAGGTAAAACATATATCGTTCGCATTTATGATAGCGATATATGGATAAATTATATTTGGACGAAGAAAGAGTACGTAATTAGGATCACTTATTTCAATTACCACTTAGATCAATTATCATAATGGAGGGATGATGGTGAAAACAGATACAATAGCAGCAATCGCTACAGGAATGAGTAATGCCGGAATAAGTATAGTTAGAATCAGCGGCAGAGATTCCTTTGAAATTATAGATCAGATCTATCAATCAAAATCTGGTAAAAAGAAGCTGTCGAAGGAAAAAAGCCATACCTTGCATTATGGTTATATTGTAGATGAGGGTACTATGATTGATGAAGTAATGGTGGCAATTATGCGGGCTCCTTCTACGTATACCAGAGAAGATACAGTGGAAATCAATTGCCATGGTGGTATAATTGTAACTAGAAAAATATTGGAGACCGTTCTTAAATACGGTGCAAAGATTGCTGAGCCAGGAGAGTATACAAAGAGAGCCTTTTTAAATGGTAGAATTGATTTATCAAAAGCAGAGGCAGTCAGTGATATTATTCATGCAAAAAATGAAATGGCATTAAAAAATTCCCTGAATCAATTAAGAGGAAATGTGCATGATCTAATCATAACGCTTAGAGAGAAAATTCTTCGCGATATTGCCTTTATAGAAGCAGCACTGGATGATCCGGAGCATATAAGTCTAGATGGTTTCGATCAGGAATTAATGCTTCATCTGGAGGAAGAGTACCAGAAAATTGAACAGTTGATACGGGAATCAAAGAATGGTAAAATCATTAAGGAAGGTATAAAAACAGTAATTGTAGGGAAGCCAAATGCAGGAAAATCCAGTCTATTAAACAGCCTGGTGGGCGAGGACCGCGCAATTGTCACTGATATCGCTGGTACAACCAGGGATACCTTGGAAGAAACCATCAATTTAAATGGTATTATATTAAATATTATTGATACAGCAGGAATTCGTGATACAGATGATATTATAGAAAAAATGGGTGTAGATAAGGCCCTGAGAATCGTATCAGAGGCAGATCTTATTATCTTCGTACTTGATTCTTCTACTGATATGGATGAGAATGATGAATCCATTCTTAAGTTAATGAAAGACAGAAAAGCTATTTTGTTGCTTAATAAGTCTGATTTAGAGCCTAGAATTACGACAGAGGATATAAGAAGAAAGACAGAGCATCCAGTTCTTACTATATCAATCAAAGAGAATGTAGGTCTGGATCAGCTCCAGAAGATCATTATGGAGCTGTTTTTTGGGGGAGAACTGTCCTTTAATGAGGATATTTATATCACGAATGAAAGGCATAGAGAGGCTCTTATCGATACACTTGAAAGTATTAAGCTCGTTAAGGCCAGTGTACTGGCTGGAATGCCGGAGGATTTCTATTCCATTGATCTGATGAGTGCTTATGAGTCATTAGGAAAAATTATTGGAGAAAATGTTGAAGAGGATCTGGTGAATATGATATTCAAAGAATTCTGCATGGGTAAATAAAAAAGTAGTGATATGTTATTAAGACTTGAATAGATCATAGTGCTAACGAACATACACAGAATAGATAGGATTAGTAATGGAGGAAAGTATGTCTTACGTATATGAAAGTTATGATGTTATTGTTGTAGGAGCTGGACATGCTGGATGTGAGGCTGCTCTTGCCGCCGCACGTCTGTCTTTAAATACATTGATATTTACTGTTAGCGTTGACAGTATAGCAATGATGCCTTGTAACCCGAATATCGGAGGAACCTCAAAGGGGCATTTAGTGCGGGAAATTGATGCACTTGGGGGAGAAATGGGCAAAAACATTGACAAAACATATATTCAGTCTAAGATGCTAAACGTTTCAAAAGGACCGGCAGTACATTCTCTGCGAGCGCAGGCAGATAAGCAGGAGTATTCTAGAACGATGCGAAGGGTACTGGAGAATACATCAAATTTAACGATTAAGCAAGGAGAGGTAACAGAGATCCTTGTTGAGAATAAAAAAATTACAGGGGTGAAGACCTACTCCGGTGCTATCTATCCTTGTAAGGCAGTAATTTTATGTACGGGTACTTATCTAAATGCAAGATGTATCTATGGTGATGTGGTAAATCATACTGGCCCAAATGGATTGCAGGCAGCGACTCACTTAACTAATTCTCTAAAAGCTCTTGGAATAGAGATGTATCGCTTTAAGACCGGTACCCCCGCTAGAATTGATCGCAGATCCATCGATTTTACTAAGATGGAGGAGCAATTCGGCGATGAAAAGGTGGTTCCTTTTTCCTTTATAACAAATCCGTTGGAGTTAACTAAGGACCAAATATCCTGCTGGTTAACCTATACAAATG